>JACONB010000226.1 GCA_014323965.1 Prochloron sp. SP5CPC1
TTTCCCGCCAGGAATAGCCGCAGGAACGCTGGATCAATACCAACCGAGTATTATCCCTTATCCCTGTCTCCAGTGCTTCCCAGTCTAATGTTCCCACCGGTGTTAAAGGCAATTGTCGGTATTTGATGTTAAAATCCTTTAAAGAACCTTGACAACTACCCCGCAGACCAATAACTTCTTCCAGAGTATCATAGGGGGAACCGACAACGGCGAGCATTTCGTCCCCAGGACGGAGTACGCCAAACAAAGCGCATGCGATGGCGTGGGTTCCAGAAACAAACTGCACCCGCACCACTGCTGCTTCTGTCTTCATCACTTGGGCAAATACCTTATCTAGGGTATCCCGCCCCAAGTCGTCGTGACCGTAACCGCTAACACTAGCAAAATGGTGAACGCCGACGCGATGATTACGGAAAGCTTGGAGAACTTTTTTGAGATTTTGCTTTACTTGGGCGTCAATTTCGGACACTATTGGTAATAGTGTCTTTTCTGCTGCTGCTAGAAGAAGCTTGGCGCTGTTCATAAGTTAAGGTGGTTCTATTTTAACTAAATTGCTAATCATTTTTATTATCGAAAAATAAGAGTGAAGTCTAGATAAAATCAGCGGCTACCAATATTAGTTATGCCATGCAGATATAGCACGGTAAAGATATTAAGTTAGGCAAAACAAGTTAACATTAAAATTACTGCATGACTGTTGCTACATCGAATAAACTAGCTCCTGCTTGGAGTGTCATCGTTTACATGGCCACGATCCACATCTTGGCCTTATTAGCTTTATTTCCCGGTAACTTTAGCTGGGGGGCAGTGGGCGTTGCCCTCTTACTCCATTGGCTCACTGCGGGAATCGGCATTACCTTGGGATTTCATCGCTTAGTAACTCATCGCAGTTTTGAAGTTCCCAAATGGTTGGAATATGTTCTCGTTTTCTGCGGGACTCTCGCCTGTCAAGGAGGACCGATTGACTGGATCGGCTTGCACCGGATACATCATAAGTATTCCGATACCCATCCCGACCCCCACGATTCTAATCAAGGCTTTTGGTGGAGTCACCTGGGCTGGATGCTTTACCACATTCCAGCTAATCAGGAAGTCCCCCGCTATACCCAAGATATTAGCAATGACCCATTCTATCAGTTTTGCCAAAAGTATCTCGTCCCCATTCAGGTGGCTTTAGGTTTATGTCTCTATTTCTTAGGAGAATGGCCATTTGTCATTTGGGGCATTTTTGTCCGACTGGTGGTAGTATTCCACTGTACTTGGTTCGTGAACAGCGCAACTCATAAATTTGGCTATCAAAGTCACGAGTCTAAGGATAACTCCAGAAACTGCTGGTGGGTTGCTTTAGTAACCTATGGGGAAGGTTGGCACAATAATCACCATGCTTTCCAATATTCTGCCCGTCACGGCTTGCAATGGTGGGAAATCGATATTACTTGGATGACAATTCGATTTTTGCAATTGCTGGGGTTAGCCAAGAATATCAAGTTAGCTCCAGTTGCTGACTAGGTACCATCACAGTACCAAGCCATGATAGTTACCAGGTACCTAGGTACCTGGTTTTTATTTGACCAGCATACCATCTTCTAAATGAACTACCCGATCTGCAACATCCATAATGCGGGGGTCGTGGGTGACAATAAGAACGGTAGAGCCTTCTTCCTTTGCTAGACGACGGAGCAACTCGATCGCCTTTTGTCCGCTACGAGAATCTAGAGCAGCAGTTGGTTCGTCTGCCATAATGAGCTGGGGCGATCCGGTTAAAGCGCGGGCGATGGCCACTCTTTGTTTTTGTCCTCCAGAAAGGTTACGAGGTAGTAAATTAGTTTTATCAGCCAACCCAACTTGGGATAATAAACTCAAAGCTTGCTCTTTGGCTATCTTTCCCCTAATACCTTTAATCTTCAGCGCTAATTGCACGTTTTCCAACGCTGTAAGTGCCGGGAATAAATTAAAGCTCTGAAAAATAAAACCAATATTCTCCAGTCGAAAGCGAGACAATTGTTTGTCGGACATTTTCGTAATCTCTTCTCCCAAGAGATTAACTCTACCTCCTGACGGGGTGAGAATGCCTGCAAAAATCGATAATAAAGTAGTTTTACCAGAACCGGAAGGCCCCATCAACAGTTGAATATCCCCGCGATGAATATTCAGATTGATGTCTTTGAGGGCGTGAAAAATTTCCCTACCAGTCTGGTAGACCATTTTTACCCCAATAGCTGCGATGGCAATCTGCTTATTGTTAACAGCCACTAACTTTTGAATGGGATAAAAGTCAGCAACTTGGCAATTAGTCATTCCTCATCCTTAGTTAAAGTTTCAAAGGCGAGGGGCGAACGAAGGTGATTTGTTGTTTGTTAAAGTGAGCATGAGCCAGAATGGGTAATCTTGCAGTAGGGAGAATTACCCAAACTACAATCTATTCTATTATAGTCTAACTTATTAAGCTTTGAAGACAATGGCTGGATCCACCCAAGTCACCTTTTGAATCGCAAAAAGGGCTGCTCCGACGCACATCACCACAGTAATGGCAAAAATTCCCACAGCGCTGAGAGGGGTGATTAAAATGATTACGCCTTCGGTAGCTAGTGCCCAATAACTCAAACCCAGACAAAGAACCATACTGGGAATATAGCCCAGAACTGCCATCCACAGACTCTGCTCCACGATGGATCCATAAATTACCCCATCCGGCGCTCCCATGGCTTTTAAAGTACCGAACTCCTTAATGTGGTCGCTGACAGAAGTATATAATATTTGTCCCACAATCACCATACCTACAATCACCCCTACCGTCGCTCCCAAACCGAGAATAAATCCCACTCCGGTTCGTTTTTCCCAAAAATCTCCTGTCTTCTTAGACATTTCTGCTGTTGTATAGGCGCGAGTTCCCGGTAGTGCTGCTTCAAGTTTCTGTTTCAGTACCTCTAAATCTTGCCCTGGTTTAGCTTTTATTAAAATATAGGCGATCGCATCGGTAGAAGATAACGGTTCCGGTGTCTCAAGATTCTCTGCTAATTCAAAACTATCTGCTTTGTCAGACTTTTCGTAAATAGTAGTGCAATTAACTCCCTCTTCTTCTAACTTACAGTCCAGTTTAGAACTGAAAGCTGAATAAATATAAGCGTTGGCATTCTCTAAAGAGGTGAAGACAACACTACTGGAGGCGATGGATTGGGTATTCTGGGTAATAGCAACCAATTTAGCCGGTAAAGAGCGGATTTGGGCGGAACTCCCAATCTGGACATTCAAGGAATTCAACTTAGATTCATCTACCATCACTGTATAGGGTTGTTTTAACTCTCTCAAGGAACCGGCAGTAGTTTGCGGTCTAAATAACTCCCCTTCTGGGTCAAATCCGAATGTCCTTAAAGGAGTCAATTGTCCTTTGGGAGTCAGCCATAGACCCCCTCCCATGATTAGAGGTTCTGCCTTTTGGACGCCATTAACCTTTTGGGCGATATTTACTTGTCTGAACAATAGGGGTTTAGTTAATTCTAAATGAACCATCTCTACATCCGCTACCCATAAATCCGCAGCACTATAATCGATGAGTAGGGTTGTGGAGCGAGTAAACCCCTCCAGGATACCTGTTTGAATGGTAACCAAACTTACGGCTAACATGATTCCGGCCTGAGCTACTAGAAAGCGAGGTAAGTCCTCAAATAGATTTTTACGAGCAATTGAAACCATTATCAATTATCAATTATCAATGTAAAAGCAACAAAAAAATATTTTATAGATTTTTATGAACAATTGTGTTGGCGCGATGAAATCGTATTGCCATATATCATTGTGATTTTAAATATTAGGAACGGATATATAAGATATAATAACAGCTTTTATTGGCCATGCCAATATTAATTTAGTCCGAATATGTTAGCTATTTGCAGGCATTGGCGTTCTTCCCCTGACCACCCTACAATTAATAATTAGAGTCGAGGGAGACGTTACCGTCTCGCCCCTCTCCTACGACACCGAAGGTGCCGCCTTTGGCGTCCCGTGCGTGAAACTTTCGCCTCACACGGCT
>JACONB010000227.1 GCA_014323965.1 Prochloron sp. SP5CPC1
AACTCAAGCTTTAATTGCTGGGGCACAAATAAACGGGGTAGACTGTCAATTTGGCGTAAACGTTGAGAATATTATCCTAAACTCTGATAAAATTCAACTTGAAACTACAGCAGACAGTTTAAATGTAGACTGGTTGGTAATAGCTGCAGGGTTAGGTTCTACTCCTTTGACTGCTTGTTTAAAAGAAACTATTGCTATTGGTCCTGTACTGGGACAAGGGTTAGAATTAAAGTTAGAACAGGGTTTAGGTGATGGTCAACCTGTAATAAGTGGTCATGATGTTCATATTATACCCTTGCCAGAAGGTTCTTATTGGGTAGGTGCAACGGTAGAGTTTCCCCAGGAAAAAAGTAAATTAGTACCAGTTCCAGAGATGTTAGAAGAAGTGAAAAGGAAGGCGATCGCCTGTTGTCCCAATTTAGCCCATGGTACCATAGTTCGGACTTGGTGGGGATTGCGTCCCCGCCCCCAAGGGCGATTTGCTCCTATTATTGAAAAGTTACCCGGTTATGACCGGGTTCTTCTTGCTACAGGTCACTATCGTAACGGTATTTTACTCGCACCTGCTACTGCAATAGCAATTAGAAATTTATTGCTTTCGGAAACAAAAGATTGGGCGTGCCCGCCGGATCACTATACTCCTACCCAAGGATTATAATCTTCGTTAGAATAATTATTATCAAGGTGAGTTGTCCCCTCTGGGACTTTTGCATACTCTAAAACTTTCTGCCAACCCCATCTTTTGGCTAGCCTCAAAGAAAGGGTTCCTCCCGATCTGAACCAGATATATTCGTAGCCAGAGTTATTCTCGGCGACATCTGCAATCAGAGAGTTGCGTAACTCTCTTCCCCAAGCCGATGCTGCTTCTTCCCACCAACGCTGACAGGGGCTCTTGAAGTTGGGATTATCTAAGTTTTCCTCTTTCCAAACAATTGGCTTCCACTGCTCATTGAGAGCTTTGATGAGGAAAGCACTTGGATGCTCGAACTTTTGATTGTTCTTTTTCTTCCACAACCAGTAAGAGATGGTGGCTTGAAAGGCTTCTTCTATACCAGAACTGCAACCGACCACCGCATCCTGGACATCCTCTCTCTCCCAGTTGACTCCAATGCAATTGAGAGCATATTTATACTTCTGGAAAATTTCCTGGGTGATTTCGTCTATTTCCACATATTCAATTTGATTCAAGTTCCACATGCAAGTTTTCCCACAAAACTTCAACACGGCAGTATTATACAATACCGATAGCTTAGGACATTATGCCGGGTGCCCCCACCAGCACCGCCTCCCTACACCAGGTTTATAATCTTAGTGGCGTTGCTATATATAGTATTAAATTTGGGCTGGTGCGTTGGCAACGCACCAGCCTACGGATTACATTATGCCTAATTGGCTAATAATACCTTGGCCTGTCACTAACTCTGTTAGGATACCGATTAAGAATCCTAGCATAGCGAGACGACCATTCCAGGTTTCCGCAAAGTTGGTGAAACCAAATTTTCGCTCTTGCTCTTGTCCTTCCATGATTTTCTCCTGTTGTCAAGCATCTGTTATATATTGTAACAAATAATTTAACAGATGGCAACATTTTTTTACATTTTTTGACAGTCCACTACAAGCGTACTATCATAGAAGGGAGAACAGCCCGGATAGATAAGCCGTGATTCAATCGGAAACCTTAACAAAACTAGAATGGCAGCGCCTTTGTCAGCATCTATCTACCTTCGCAGCCACGAAACTGGGGGCGATCGCCTCTCGTCAGCTCAAAATCCCCACCACAAAAGAGGAAAGTTGTCAACTGCTAGCCCAAACAGAGGAAATTTACAACCTGGAAGCCACATTAGATCCGGGCTGGTCATTTACAGGGATTGAAGATATTGAACCTTCCCTGGAAAGAGCACAACGGGGAGGAATGCTTTCCGGGCTGGAATTGTTCCACATCGCCACTACCCTAGGTGGGGTAAGGGGTTTACGTCGGGTGATTGAAGAGAGAGAAAATCTTCCTACCCTCCAGGAAATGGTAAGCTATGTGCGGACTTATCCTGAGATAGAAAAGTTAATTCACCATTGTATTGAACCAGACGGAGAAGTAGCAGACAGAGCGAGTGAGAAACTGGTTCAAATTCGCAGTGGCATGAAAGAATTGCGGCAGAAAATTAACCAAATTCTCCTGAGTATTATCCAACGATTTGGGGGAGCTCTGCAAGAAACGGTGATTACCCAACGGGGCGATCGCTTTGTTCTTCCCGTGAAAGCACCTCAGAGAGGGGAAGTTCCCGGTATACTCCACGATACCTCCAGCACGGATCGCACTTTATATATAGAACCCAATGCCATTGTAGAGTTGGGCAATAGGCTCCGTCAATACCGTCGTCAAGAACAAACTGAAGAAGAGGCTATTTTACGAAGGTTAACGGGGCAAATAGAAGCAGTACAACCGGATTTAGAACGACTCTTAGCTGTAGCAACAGCTTTGGATTTAGCTACGGCGAGAGCTAGATATAGCTGGTGGTTGAAAGGAAATAAACCCAGATTTATTGAGGGGGAAACCATTTCCCTGCGTCAGTTGCGTCACCCTCTCTTAGTTTGGCAACAATACCAGGAACAAGGAATTGAAGTAGTACCTATTAACCTATCTATCGACCCTAAAATTCGGGTGGTAGCCATTACTGGACCGAATACTGGGGGAAAAACTGTTACCCTCAAAACTCTCGGTTTAGCAGCTTTAATGGGGAAAGCAGGTATTTTTATCCCAGCTGCAGAACCTGTGGAATTACCTTGGTTTGATCTGGTTTTGGCAGATATAGGAGACGAGCAGTCTTTGGAAGCTAGTTTATCTACTTTCTCAGGTCATATTCGCCGCATTATCCGCATTATCGAAGCCATAGATAGGAATGGAACATCTTTAGTGCTATTAGATGAAGTGGGAGCGGGAACCGATCCTAAAGAAGGGAGTGCTTTGGCCATCGCTTTACTGCAATATTTAGCTTCCAAAGCTCAACTAACTATTGCTACCACCCATTATAGGGAATTAAAGGCTTTAAAATATGAAGATCCTCGCTTTGAAAATGCCTCCGTGGAGTTCGATAATGACACTCTGGAACCTACCTACCGTCTTCTCTGGGGTATTCCGGGTTGTTCTAATGCCCTCACTATAGCCCAAAAGTTAGGTTTACAGAGTACTATTGTAGAGAAAGCGCAAAAATTGGTAGGGGAAGAAGCAGAAGATGTGAATGAGATTATAGCACAATTGGAATTGCAGCGACGGGAACAGGAAAGGAAAGCAGAAGCAGCGGGGAAATTGCTGGCAGAAACGGAGCTTTTATATAGGGAAATATCCGAGAAAGCCTCTTATTTACGGGAACGAGAGCGGGAATTGAAATTATCTCAGCAACAAGCAGTTATTGAGGCTGTTTTAGCAGCAAAAGGGGAAGTTTCTCAGGTAATGAAGGAATGGAGAGAAGAAACAAAAGCTGTGAGAAATAGTCAAAAAGCGCATCAGAAGCTCAATCAAATTGCCCAACACCACTTACCTGCCCCTACTCCACCTAAACCCCTGCCTCCCAACTATCAACCTCAAGTAGGGGACAAGGTGCGGATTCCTCGATTAAATCAAACGGCAGAAATTATCAGTATTGGGGGTGCAGAAGGGCAATTAACGGTGCGCTTTGGGTTAATGAAAATGAATGTTCCTTTGACAGATATTGAGTCTTTGCAAGGGGAAAAGGTAGCAGTAACACCAAAACAGAAATCATCTCCAACCCCTACACCTGTTGAGAAGAAAACCATTCCTACAGTGCGTACTTCTCAGAATACTATTGATTTGCGCGGGAGTCGAGTTGCCGATGCTGAAATTGAATTAGATCGGGCGATCGCTCAAGGTAGTGCAGAGGGTTTGGGGGTATTATGGATTATTCACGGTAAGGGAACCGGAAAATTGCGCCAGGGAATACATGAATTTTTGCAAAATCATTACCCAAATTC
>JACONB010000228.1 GCA_014323965.1 Prochloron sp. SP5CPC1
ATTATTTTATTAGGCACGCCGGGCCCACAAGTCAATGCCAAGCTACTCTGAGTGCAGAAGAGCCGATAGTGATAGGTGAAGATTAGAAGAGGGAACCACTAGGAGGGGTTATGAAATTGAAAATTCTTGACTGGCTCTGGCTCCGAATATCCCTCGTATTAATAACATTGCTTTTCTATTGGTATTTCAGAGCCTACTATGCTTTGCATCGCCACGGGGATATAGCTGCTACATACTGAAGCCAAGGAATATATATTATCCAAGTGAAGGAAGACACGCTATATTTATCCTATCCCCCGGAAACTGTGGTCGGTAGACAGGAGGCTGAAGCGAAAACCTGTGTTACCTTTACCCCTAAACCCCACACAAAACACTATAGCTAAGCCACAAAAAACAACAAAGGATAACCTCACTGATGAATGAAGCAAACAACTTGCTCTTAAAACGACCAGTTACCCTCAAAGTAATCGTCACTTCTCCTTGGAAAGAGGAAGTGCAGCAACAACTCCAAGCCCAAATCAATCAAATCGACAATCAGATGCAGCAGTTGGAAATACAGGGTAATAGAGCGATCAACGAAGTTCAAAAACAATCCCTCACTCCCCCTAGTTCTGCTGTAACCCAGCAGATCGAGAATATTCAAAGTCAAGTCAACAAAAACAAAAGCCAAATGCTGGAGAAAAAAAATCAGTTGTTGCAGCAGTTACAACAAGTACAGTTGCTGGAATTAGAGCAGGAATTTGCTCAAGGGCAAATGGAAAGCTTCTTCCATTTGGAGAAAGGAGATAATATTGTCAAAAAAATGAACGTGGAAATAGTAGTTCGGGACGGTGTAGTGGAAGAAATTCGCGGCGAGATTTAATTCTGGGGAGATTGTTAAGATGATTCAAGATATTTTCATGCCTGCTCTGAGTTCCACTATGACTGAAGGGAAGATTGTCTCTTGGAGTAAGTCCCCAGGAGACAAGGTGGAAAAAGGGGAAACCGTGGTGGTGGTAGAATCGGACAAAGCTGACATGGATGTTGAATCTTTCCATGAAGGCTATTTAGCTACTATTTTGGTAGAAGCAGGAGACACTGCGCCCGTAGGAGCGCCCATTGCCCTAATAGCGGAAACTGAAGCAGAAATCGAACAAGCTAAACAGCAACCAGTGTCTAGTCAGCAGAGTGCGCCAAAACAAGCTACAATCTCAGTGACAGCGGCGACAGTAGCAACTCCGGTTCTAACCACAACTACTGCCCAAAATGGCAATGGACGGACCATGGTTTCTCCCCGGGCTCGAAAACTGGCTAAACAGTTGAAGGTGGATTTAAAAACCCTTCAAGGGAGCGGTCCCAACGGACGTATTGTGGGGACTGACGTCGAACAAGCAGCTGGTAAAGTTTCGGCTCCCACTCCTGTTGCAACCCAAATTACTACCGCTCCCACCCCAGCACCTGCCCCTAAGGCAGTTACCGGGGGATCCACCGTACCCCTCAATACCCTACAACAGGCAGTGGTACGAAATATGGTAGCCAGCTTACAAGTGCCCACCTACCACCTAGCCTATACTATAACTACCGACGCCCTGGATAAGCTTTACAAGCAAATCAAGTCTAAAGGGGTAACCATGACGGCACTGCTAGCCAAAGCAGTAGCTATCACCCTCACGAACCATACCCTGCTCAATAGCAGTTATACAGCATCGGGAATTCTCAATCCCGGGGCTATTAATATTGCTGTAGCGGTAGCAATGCCCGACGGAGGACTGATAACCCCAGTATTGCAGCACGCAGATCAATTAGATATTTATTCCCTATCCCGTCAATGGAAAGATTTGGTAGCCAGAGCACGAACCAAGCAACTGCAACCGGAAGAATACAATAGTGGAACCTTTACCATTTCCAATTTGGGTATGTTTGGGGTGGATAGCTTCGATGCCATCTTACCACCAGGCACCGGTTCGATTCTCGCCATTGGAGCTTCCAACCCCCAACCGGTAGCAAATGCAGAAGGATTCATCGGGGTACAACATCAAATGAAGGTCAATATTACCTGCGATCACCGGATTATTTATGGGGCTGAGGCTGCTGCCTTCTTGCGAGATTTAGCTAAATTAATCCAAACGGAACCTCATTCCTTGACTCTTTAATGCATAATTATATATAAACCGCAGAGACGCAGAGAGCGCAGAGGGGCGCAAGGCTGGCGCCCTTATCACTGGTATAAAATATCCCCTTTACATAACTTACTTATGCGAGTAGCAGTTTTTAGCAGCAAATCCTATGACCAGAAGTTCCTGGAAGCAGCGAATCGCAATTATAACCACGAACTGGTGTTTTTCGAGCCTCGTTTGACTTCCTCCACCATAATTTTAGCAGCAGGATTTCCAGCAGTCTGCTTGTTTGTCAACGATCAAGGAGATGGTACCATCTTAAAAGCCCTTGCTGAGAATGGTACCCGTTTGATTGCTTTGCGCTGCGCTGGTTTCAACCAGATCGACTTGCAAACAGCAAAGGAATTGGGGATAACTGTAGTGCGGGTTCCAGCCTATTCTCCCTATGCAGTGGCTGAACATGCAATCGGGCTTATTTTAACCCTAAATCGCCATCTCCACCGGGCTTATCAGCGGGTACGAGAAGACAATTTCTCCTTAGAGGGACTCTTGGGATTTGATTTGTATGGCAAAACTGTGGGTATTATCGGTACAGGTAAAATAGGGGCGATCATAGCCAACATTCTCCACGGTTTTGGTTGTAAGTTACTCGCCTATGATTTATATCCTAACCCCCATTGCCAAGAATTGGGAGTTAAATACGTCCAACTACCAGAATTATACCCTGCTGCGGATATTATCACCCTCCACTGTCCCCTGACTCCAGAAACTCATCATCTTATCGATGCACAAGCTTTAGGAATGATGAAACAGGGGGTGATGCTGATTAATACTAGCAGGGGTCCATTACTGAATGCAACTGCGGCGATCGCCGCTTTGAAGTCTGGTAAAATTGGCTATCTCGGTTTAGACGTTTACGAAGGAGAATCCAATTTATTCTTTGAAGATTTATCCACAGCAGTGATTCAAGACGATGTCTTTCAACGGTTACTAACTTTCCCCAATGTAGTTATTACAGGTCATCAAGCTTTCTTTACCGACACTGCTCTGGAAAATATCGCCGAAACTACTTTAGCAAATATTAGAGATTTTGCCGCTGGGAATGGTTGTGTCAATGAAGTTGTATAGCACGTACCCGTCTACAGTTTGTTCTCTATAGGCTATTTATTTGGATTTGATGGCCATATTTCCTTTAATTGGCAAAAATGCTGCTTGACAAAAGTAGAAGTCAAGTCTAAATGTTGCTCTGTTGAAATAGCCCGATAACCTTCTGGGTGCTTGACATTCATTAGAAACTCACCACTAATCTCTACTCTTTGACAAAGCTTCCCATCAATGAAAAGCTCTGCCTTACAGCTTCTTACTATCTGGTCACTACCTTGTATTGGACCAGCAAAGACCGTGTAACCTGATTGAAGATGAAAAACATCTGTGACCGTCATAGTAAAGCTCATAACTTTTACTGACCATTAACTCTACGTAGATAACTATTCCTCATTCTCGTAAGAGCTTCAACATCTCCATCAGACAAACCTAATAGTCTCTGATGTCTAATCATGAAGTTCTTGACATGTATTTCAGATCCAATATCCCCTAGTCTATCAACAATCCCTAGCCATAGTTGAGTGCCATGAAGAAACTCTTCAAGAACTTCGATTTTTCGTGCATCAGGGCGCACAAGAATATGACTTGGGTCAGCCGTATTAACACTGGCATTTGCCCCGAAGTAATCTAGGAGCCGCTCTTCATCAGAACCAGGTTTGGCAACTTCAAATCTTCGTCCACGACTACCCATTGCATTAAACAGATCATCAGAAGCTAAGGTATCTCCTCTCACTAGATCCGGCTGCAAT
>JACONB010000229.1 GCA_014323965.1 Prochloron sp. SP5CPC1
ACCTCCTTCGTGAGAACTTCCAGTGCTTTAGCAAATTGAGGGTCTTTGATCGTACCGATTAGAGTGCGATCCCTCTGCAATTCAGTCCGATCCTCTTCAGTCAATTCAAAAACTATATCCGGGGCAATTCCCTCTTTATGGATATCCCGCCCGGAAGGGGTTAAATATTTGGCAATGGTAACAGCCAAACCGGAACCATCTCTCAACCTTCGCACAGACTGCACCAAGCCCTTGCCAAAAGTACTAGTTCCCACCAATACTGCCCGTTGGTTATCTTGTAAAGCACCAGAGAGGATCTCGCTAGCGCTAGCAGAACCGCCATCCACCAGCACCACCAGAGGTTTATCCGTCAAAGCTCGACGGTTAGACTTTTGACGGTCTTTTGTACCCAACCGATTTACCGTGGAGACAATCGTTCCTTCCTCAATCCACATGCGGGCAATTTCAATGCTGGCGAAGAGCAATCCGCCGGGGTTAGAGCGCAAATCCAGGATATAGCCCTGCACTTCCTGCTTCTCCAAATCCTTAATCGCCGAGCGCATTTCTTGACTTGCTTGAGCGCTGAAGGTCGTCAGGCGAATATAACCAATTTCACCAACGGAACTCATCTCGGTTCGAGCACGTACCGGATGAATTTCAATCCGCGCCCTCGTAATGGGAAAATCTATTTCTGCCTCACCCCGCTGTATAGTCAATATAACTTCAGTCCCCGGCTTGCCGCGAATAAGCTGAACGGCATCATTAACACTAATGCCCTCAGTACTTTGGCCGTCAATATGGGTTATAATATCCTGGGAAAGAATTCCCGCCTTCATCGCTGGAGTGTCTTCAATGGGAGCAATGACTATCAGTTTGTCCGTTTCCTCATCTTTGGCAATTTGAATTCCCACCCCGGTTAATTCCCCAGAAGTATCGATCCTCATATTTTCAAACTCTTGAGGATCCATAAAGCGGGTATAAGGATCACCGAGCTGTTCCAGCATCTCGCGAATTGCATCGTAAACCTCTTTCGGTTCTGTATAGGAACGTTCCAGATAGTCTTCCCGCACTGCTTGCCAATCGACTTGATTGAAAGTGGCATCTACATACTGGTGATCGATGATTTGCCATACTTCGTCGATTAGCTCTTTGGGACTGTCATCCAATTTAGCTAAACTGGAGGCAAGATGAATAGCCGCTCCCGTCACTGCTACAGTAGAGAGTACTACTGCCGTGGCACTGAGAATAAGCCTGCGTTTTGTAACAATCATAAATCTAACTTTAAGATGATGAGAAAGTAATTTCTAAATCTTAACAATTTATTAACCTTTCGGGCGTGCGCGCCCGAAAGGCGTTCCAGGCGCGCACGCCTGGAACGTTAACCAAAGATGTCGAAAAACTCTTTTAAAGTAAAGCATAGTCAAGATCTAGGCACTGTAATGCTAGTTACAGCATAATAACAAGTTATCTGGAACTACATATAGCCAACCTAAATTCTTGGGAAAATTCATGATAGTTAGCAACAAGTTTATTAGTTGAGTAAATTTATTATTTGTTTGAATCCTCAACTTGAGTTCAATATAACTCCTCTATGTTATTAATATTGAAATAAAAATACTGAGCAATAAACTTCTTGCTTTACTACCAATAACTCCACTTTAGCACAGAAATTTTGCCTTCGGTAAAATCTAGCAATCATGACCGGTCACTATTTAAAATTATTATTGATTAACATCTTGCCCAAACTTGATGAAACTCTCTTGCTCAGTAGCTCTCAGGGCGCATGAGCAACAGCAGAAGCGAGTTGACATATTTCTCACATGGGTATATAATAGCAGCCCAGAAGCTTCCAGGTTTGGAGCCCAAGTATTCCATGGCGGGCGCGAAGCGTGGCCAGTGATCAGTTTTTTTCCTAATGACATAGCAAATTTTCTCTCTTCTGGGCGGTTTGATAATAACAATGACATCTTATACTAATTCAGAAGATAAAACAAATTGGCGGTCAAAATTACAAGACCAATTACTGATGCCAATTTGGCGTACTCTGCTAGTAACGGGAATGACAGGTTGCTTTATATGGGGTATTACCCTTTATGACTGGACCCTTTATACTAGTGCGCAAATTCAAATAGAAGGGGATGAACTTTTAAGCAAAGATGGTATTCGAGAACTAATTCCCTTATCCTACCCCAAATCTCTTTTGCGATTGTCAACGGAAAAATTAAGCCAACAGCTAGAGTCAACAGCCCCGATAGCTAAAGCCTTAGTTACCCGTCAACTAATACCTCCCAGTCTGACTATTGAGATAGAAGAACGGCGACCGATCGCCATAGTCTTATCTTCAAAACCTTCCGACCCCTTGTCTGGTCAAGAAGAATTGGGTTTTTTAGATCAGAGCGGTATTTTCTTGCCGAAAAGCTTCTATACCGAAGTCAGCCCTAACTTTCAATTACCAACTCTCAAGGTGACAGGCTACCGAGAGGGAGATAGGCGATCTTGGTTCCAAATTTATCAGTTCGTCCATCGCTCTACGGTGGAGATATTTGAGGTGGATTGGCAAAATCCCAGCAATCTCATTCTCTGGACAGAATTAGGGAAGGTCTATTTAGGTGCTGACATTTCCCAAATAGGGGCACAATTGGCAGTATTGGCGCAAATGGTCAAATTACCAGAGCTGCTAGATCCAAGCAAAATTGACTATCTCGATCTCACTAACCCGCGATCGCCGGGCATTCAATTACTTCAATAGTCACCTTGCCTACAAGACCTGTCTATTACAGTAATTTCACTACTGTTGCTCGAATTTACTATCCCAAAAACCAGATGAAGATTAAACAAGAATAGAAAAATATCCTTATTCTTTTTAGTCTAAGAGTGTAACATATTTGTCAAAAGCAAAATAGATAGTGGTTGTATAACTGGTAACAATGACATACCATTGACATAATTTTATCTAATTTAGAGTTGTATCTTAATCCAGGCTCAATAGCAATGACAAGCAATACTAAAATAAAAATGCATAAATTAATGGATGCTAATGTAGCATATCAAAAAAGTGTGTTAGATTTAGCTTACCTGCCAAATCAAGATTCCCAGAGAATACCAGGGGAAGAAATGCGCCCGGTCAATATCGTCCCCAGTACAGAAGCCCAAATTAAAGTCATTGGCGTTGGTGGAGGAGGGTGCAATGCAGTCAATCGGATGATCGAAAGCGGTATTGGCGGCATTGAATTTTGGGCAATTAACACCGACGCTCAAGCCTTGACTCATTCCGCAGCTCCTCAACGGTTGCAACTAGGGCAAAAATTAACGAGAGGACTTGGTGCTGGAGGCAATCCAGCCATCGGACAGAAAGCAGCAGAGGAATCTCGGGATGAAATCGCCCAAGCTTTGGAAAATACTGATCTAGTATTCATCACTGCTGGTATGGGTGGGGGCACTGGCACGGGAGCATCTCCCATTGTCGCCGAAGTGGCGAAAGAAATGGGTTGCCTTACTGTAGGTGTGGTTACTCGTCCTTTTACTTTCGAGGGACGCCGCCGTACCACTCAGGCAGAGGAAGGAATTGCCCAACTGCAAAGTCGGGTGGATACTCTCATTATCATTCCTAACAATCAACTCTTGCAAGTCATTTCCCCTGAAACCCCCGTACAAGAGGCTCTTCGTGTTGCCGATGACGTTTTGCGTCAAGGGGTACAAGGAATTTCCGATATCATCACTATTCCTGGATTGGTTAATGTTGATTTTGCCGATGTCCGGGCCGTTATGGCTGATGCTGGTTCGGCTCTAATGGGGATTGGGATTGGTTCGGGGAAATCCCGGTCTCGCGAAGCAGCACTGACGGCAAGTTGTTCTCCTTTGCTGGAGTCTTCTATTGAAGGAGCTAAAGGAGTTGTCTTAAATATCACTGGTGGTAGCGACCTGACTCTCCACGAAGTAAATACTGCGGCGGAA
>JACONB010000230.1 GCA_014323965.1 Prochloron sp. SP5CPC1
CAGAAATGGGGGTAAATTGCAAAATTACCGCCGCCCCAGCTTTAGAACGTCCCCGAGACATTACCGGATTATTAATTAACCTCAAACCAGGGGACATTCTCTTCATCGACGAAATTCATCGTCTCAACCGAGTCACAGAAGAATTGCTCTATCCTGCGATGGAAGACTGTCGTTTAGATATTACCATGGGTAAAGGAACTGCTGCGCGAATTCGCAGTATTCCCTTACCCCCCTTTACCTTAGTAGGAGCCACCACTAAAGTAGGTTCCCTCACTTCCCCCTTACGGGATCGGTTCGGTTTAATTCAACGGTTGCGCTTTTATGAAGTGGACGAACTAACTTTAATTGTCCAGCGCACCGGGGAAGTTTTGCAAATAGCCATTACTGAAGAGGGGGCTACAGAAATAGCCCGACGGAGTCGAGGTACCCCCCGTATCGCTAACCGCTTGTTGCGTCGAGTGAGGGACTACGTTCAGGTGAAGGGTGAGCAGCGTATCAGTCAGGAATTGGCAGCAGAAGCTTTGGACATATATAATGTAGACTCCCTGGGATTAGATTGGACAGATAGGTTAGTATTAAAGACAGCCATCGAGCAGTTTAAAGGTGGACCCGTGGGTTTGGAGTCTGTTGCAGCAGCCACAGGAGAGGATGCCAAGACAATTGAGGAAGTTTACGAACCTTATTTGCTGCAAATTGGCTTTATTAACCGTACCAACAGGGGTAGGGTGGTGACGGAAGCTGCTTATCAGCATTTAGGTTATAATCTTGGATGAATGCTGTAATGTGGACGGTAGTCAAATGCTGGAAATTCAGAAAAATTACGTTCTCGATGAGAATCAAGAAAAAGTTGCTGTGCAAATTCCCCTGAATGAGTTTGAAAAGATTGAGGAAATCTTGGAAAACTTTGGCTTGGCGAAACTTATGGACGAAACTGCTGATGATGAAAGACTCTCGGGAGAGGAAGCAAAAAATTATTATCAATCCTTAAAAAAGACGAATGTGGACGGTTGAATACACTAAGGGATTCTTCAAAGAACTTGCTGCGTTACCATTAGAAGTCCAAAACCGCGTTGAAACTATTGTTTTTGAAGAACTTAAATCGGAAAACCCTTTTGATTTGGGCTATTTGCACAAAATGACTGGCTATAAAGATAAATACAAAATTCGTGTGGGTAGCTATCGCATTGGAATCGTCATGGATAAAAAAAGACAATCAATCATCTGTCAACGTGTTGCTCATCGCAGCCATATCTACAGAATTTTTCCTTAGTGATTTTTGCAAAAGGTATCTTAAAATATTTCCTTTGCGCCTTTGCGCCTTTGCGCGAGACTTCAATATTAAACTTTAGTCATAGGATTGTAATGTTATATAAATATGAAAAATTAGTCTTAGGAAAGTTAGTCAAGAGGTATAAGCGCTTTTTGGCGGATATTGAGTTAGATTCTGGGGAAGTTATTACCGCTCATTGCGCTAATACCGGGCCTATGATAGGGGTTTGTACTCCTGGAAGTTGGGTTGGGGTTTCTCGGAGCAATAATCCCAAGCGCAAGTTAGCTTATACTTGGGAAATGATTCAGGTAGGAGATACTTGGGTTGGGATTAATACTGGACTTCCCAACAAAATTGTGAAGTTGGGGTTGGAATTGAGAATATTTCCCGAGTTGCAGAAGTATAATAAGATTAGGAAGGAGGTACCCTATGGAGATACAAACAAGAGCAGGGTGGATTTTCTCTTGGGTGCTAAGGGGAAATTACCCCTTTATTTAGAAGTGAAGAACGTGACTTTAGCTGAAGGAAAGGTGGCTTTATTTCCTGATACAGTAACGGAGAGGGGACAGAAACATTTGCGGGAATTAACCGCTATCTTACCTAGGGCTAGGGGGGCTATGCTCTACTTTATCAATCGGGGGGATTGTGTGAGTTTTGCTCCGGGAGATAGTAAAGATGAAGTATATGGATCCCTCTTGCGGGAAGCAGTGAAAGCGGGATTAGAAGTCTTTCCCTATCGCTTTGCAGTAACACCAGAAGGGATTGAGTATTTAGGAATAGCTGATTTTCTCCACCGAGAATCGTTATAATAGTGAACAATCAAGAAACAAGGAGACAGGAAATGTTATTCGACGAATTGAAACCTATTTTTCAAGAACTAATCCAGCAACCAGCAGCTTTTATGGGAGGCTTTTGTTCTGGAGTCCTGCGCCTCAACGTTACAGAAGAGCCATGGAAAAGTTGGCTGGAGCAAAAGGGAGGTTTTGACTTCAAGAAAGATACCGATGACCAAGATGGTCCTCAGTCTATTACCATAGAGTAGCATTCGTTCTTAAATCACCGTAACGAAATGAAACCCAAGGTCGCCAAGAAACGTTGGGTTTCGTCCCTCAACCCAACCTACGCTAATACACTGTCTAATCTATGGTTAATTTAACCACCACAGATATTTGAGATAAAAAGGAGCTTCCCAAAGTGCCTCAAAGAGAAAATTATCAAAATAAAATAGCTCCCGTAAAACTATTTTAGTGTTATAGCGGTTCGCGCTGGCGTATTTACAGATTTTACCCGGATCTCTAGGGCACCCAATTTACATGACTGTATTACAAAGCTTTCGGGAGATTGCTAGAATTATTAATTAGTACTGGTAACTGTTAACTGCTCCATGACATTCAACTATCCCATGGTGAATATCCTGGAAGAGCTGAGTAATACTGGTAGGACAGAATTGGATGATTTGCGGCAGGATTTTAGAACGAATCCCAACTATAACAGTTTAGATCCCATTGGTTTAGGTAAACCACGGGAGCGAGATGCGAAGTTGGAGGTGCTGGAGAAAAATATCAACCTCATTTCGCTATTATCAGGCAGTGGTCATACAGATAAAGAAGGTGGGCAATGCCCACCTACTAAGGATCTATTCCCGCTTCTCGCAAACGCTCTAACAACTCCTGTACTTGTTGTTGGGCTAATTCTTTAGCCATACGCTCTCTGTCCCTTTCCTGTTGGGCTAATTCTTTAGCCATTTGCTCCTTTTCTTCTTTCGTAGGAATCAAATTTCCTTCGGCGTCATACCACCGTAACCACTGTCTCTGACAACTCTCATACTCTCCGGACCAAAATCCCAAGCCTATGTTCAGAGTGGGTATCCACACTTTAGAGGAGTTTATTTCTAGGGGACGGTAACCATTTTTCGTATTTTGGAAGGGAATTATTTCATTTGTTACCCCGTCAAAGACTATATAATAGGGAATGCGCAAAATTTTCTCGTACACTTCCCATTTTGTCGATTGTTTCCCTTTGGGCTTACTCCTTCCTAAATCTTCATTTCTGGTACTGGGAGACAGGAATTCTATAACGATACATGGGGCTACTTTTTCTTGCCAAATCACATAGCTTAACCGCAGTGATTGTCTTTGATAGAGTCTATCTACCCCCACTACGGCAAACCAATCAGGGCGTTTGTACCACTGAGTATGATTGCTATCATAGTAAAGATTTAAATCGCTGGCTACAAAAACTTTATCTGGGGAAATAGAAGGTAAAAATGTATCCCTGCACAATTGTGCTTGCAACACGTGATATTCATCGGGCAAACCAGATTCCTCCTCGCTGGGTAAGTCGTACATAGTGGGCAGGTTTTCCCTCTCGGAAAAATTTAATTTAACCTGGGGTTTAATGGTAGATTTGACTATAGACATAGTATCTGTATTCATCAGCGGACGCCAAAGGCGGGACGCCAAGGGCGGTTGGCAACGCATACGCTTCGCAATCAAAAAATCAGTCCGTTACATTGTAGCCTATTTTAAAGATAATTACAATGATTTAATTTTTTCTTTAGAGAATAATTTGGTACCATTATGTATCCAAAAATGTAGAATATGGGATGAAATATGAAATTGGTATAAAGTTACCAGCCATTGAAGAAATAATTTCCT
>JACONB010000231.1 GCA_014323965.1 Prochloron sp. SP5CPC1
ATAGAGACTCAAAATCGACGATAGATTACGAATTCAGGATTGCCATTACCCATTTCGTCAGCGAAGTTACGAAAGAATTCAAGCTTAGGCGTACCTTCAGTACCTATTTGGGCTTGAGCAATCACATCATCGAACTGTCAAAAAATGCGAATTGCTCTATATCAGCTTGATCGCCCAGATACTGGAATAGAGGGTGATTTCCAGCTGGATGTTTAGCACAATAGGAGTCCACCCAAGTCATGAACTCTTCAGGTTTTTGGGGCGCATTCTGAGCCTCTTCCAATACATTAGCGCTTTCATGCTCTATACAGTATTTACTCAAAGCGGTTTGAATTCTGTATAGTTGATAGGATTGTTCTGCCAAAAGAGATTTATCTGCTCTGAACCGAAGTGAGAGCAATTCCCACAGAATCGAGTGGACATGTTGCTCCGCTTCCCTGTCACTGCCAGAATATGCTCTCTCTACTAAGTTCATTGCATAAGAGTAAGCTCTATCCGCTAAATCTGGAGAGGAATCCAGTGCCAAAGCGATGTCATCCGGTCTCTCGGATAGATGTTTGGTGAGCAGAATTATGTCTTCTTCTGAATTTAGCTTCATGTTTCTTCCTTTGTTGGACTTGAGTTGCTGATTCCTGATTGGGCTGCTTTACCCACATTCCGGCATCCATGTGGTCAGATAAGGAGTCCGCTTTTCCCTAGCGGGTGGGACTTGAGACATGGTCTGGAACCCACATACTAAATTTAGTTATCAAGGTACAGTATCTACTTTGTAGCAGGTCATCTGGTTTTCAGTGCCGTTAAGCCTTGTTTTGTACTTATCCATTATAAAGAGGTTTTGGGTAAAATATCAAGTATACACAAAAATTTTTTTTAAGTGCTGCATTGTAATGATGGTGGTTTGCTTAAACATACCTGTGATAATGGTTTTGCTGCGAATATACCTCTGTGCCCTCTGCGCCTCTGTGGTTAAATAAAAAAAATGAACCCTATCTCACCTATGGCCACCCCCTTTACACTAGCAGAAATTGCATCAATTGGTCTCACAGAAGAAGAATACGCAGAAATTTGCCGCCGATTCCGTCGCCACCCCAACATTGAAGCATGTCTACTGGCTTTTCAAACTGGTGCAGTAGTAGCAGCACAGGATATGGGAGCAGCAGGCATTACCTGTTCCACTGCGGAAATGGCGGCTAAAGGGGGTTTAGGTATTGAACTGGATTTAGATAAAGTGCCAGTGCGGGAAACGGGCATGGTTCCTTACGAATACCTGCTCTCAGAATCTCAAGAACGGATGCTTTTTGTAGCCCAAAAAGGTCGCGAGCAAGAATTAATTGATATTTTCCACCGCTGGCAACTTCATGCTGTGGTGGCTGGGACAGTGATTGCTGAACCCATCGTGCGCATTAAGAGCCAAGGTAAGGTAGCCGCAGAAGTCCCCGCTGCTGCTTTGGCAGATAATACCCCCATTTACGAAAGAAAAGTCTTGACAGAACCGCCAGAGTATGCTAAGAGGGCTTGGGAATGGACAGCCAATTCCTTACCCGCCCCTACAGATTGGAATGACATCCTTTTTCAACTACTAGCAACCCCAACCATCGCCTCGAAACGTTGGGTATATCGCCAGTACGACCATCAGGTACAAAATAATACAGTAGTACTACCAGGTGATGGGGATGCAGCAGTAATTCGAGTCAAGGGATATCGGGGTGTAGCCGCCACCACCGACTGCAATAGTCGCTATGTCTATCTGGATCCCTATGAAGGAGCCATGAGCGCCGTGGCTGAAGCAGCCAGGAATTTAAGCTGTGTGGGAGCAGAACCCCTGGCAGTCACCGATAACCTCAATTTCGGCAGTCCGGAAAATCCGGTGGGCTACTGGCAACTAGCCTTTGCATGTCGTGGTATTGCCCAAGCTTGCCGGGAACTGGAAACTCCCGTCACCGGAGGAAACGTCTCTCTCTATAATGAAACTGTAGACTCTACTGGGTTACCTAAATCAATCTATCCTATTGCTTTTTGGCGAAGCTGCTAGTAGAATCTTGGTGTCTGTCAAGTCTTCACTAGAGGAAACTTGGGAAAATTATTTAAGAGAAAATTTGGGGCAGCATTGGCAAAAGCTGGGTTTTGTTACCAATAAAGGTGAGAATATGCGTATTTTAATTGAGAGTGTAGCTGTTATTGATGTGAAGATGTGGGAAATGAGCGATCGCTGGGGTAGGGCAATTGAAGAATTAATGTCTTGATAAGTAACGGATTCTCTCACAAGGACAGGTTCCTGGTATCTCAAGTCGGTAGTGATGCACAGTAAGGGTATATTCCCAGTCAAACCCTCATCACAGGTCGGTTTCAGCCGGCCACCGTCATGGCAATGCAGCACAAGGGGTGTGGGGAAGAAGAAAGCATTGTTACATAATGCTTTTAGTATTTATAGGTTCTTTTAACTTATCATAACTTTGTGTAAGTACTAGATTTTACAAAACTATTATTTAGTTATAATATACTTATACAACATATTTAAGCAAGTTATTTGAAGCATAACATTTGGCTATGGTATAGCCAAATACCTTTATATAAATATTTGATAAAGTTGGAGAAAATTGGCGTAATTGGGGTTTAATTTGGTGAAATAAGTCAAGGAAGGCGAAATGGTAGCAACGACTGCACGCACTTTCAAGACTTTCCCTGACCCAATTAAGGATAGTGAAAAAAGACACAGCCGATTTGTGATGCTCATTATACTTAAAATTAAATCCTCAGTTTATACTAGATATCATCACTTAAGAATAAAATCAATGATTAATTTCACTAGACCCACAGCCAATTCACAACAATATCAGTCATTGAATGTAATCACAGAATTAGAAGAGTGTAGACGGGCTAATCACCAACGGGGCAAACGTATAACTATTCTAGGGGCTGGTATTGCCGGTCTAGTGGCAGCATATGAGCTGGAACGCCTAGGTCACCAAGTGGATATCATGGAAGGTAGCCCACGCATCGGCGGTCGGATCTGGACTCACCGCTTCGGCGATGGTCCCGGGGCTCCCTATGGAGAACTGGGGGCGATGCGCATCCCCCGGGACCATGACTATGTCCTCCATTACGTACATGCTATGGGACTAGGAGACAAGTTGTGTAAGTTTGTCACCATGTTTGAAGAAGCAAATGCTCTGTTTCATTACCAAGGGAGTGTTTTCCCCATTCAGGATGGGGTGGAAGGGATACTCCACCAGACCACCTATCCCAGGCGCTATAGCAAGAATACCCGACTATTTGCAGCGTGGCTCCAGCTCATCGTGAACGCCATCGCCTCCGAGGAACTCCGGCAATGTCTAACTCAAGACCTGAACTCTCACTTGATGGATGAACTGGAGATGCTCGATTTGGAGCCGTTCATTATGGCTGGGGGCAAGGGCATTGACCTCGATGGATTCATCAAAGAGCACCCAGACTTCCGGAAGCAGTGCAGCAAGGCACTGGATTTGTTCCTCGGGGATATCCTCATGGAGACCAGTCATGATTTATTGCAGCTGGAAGGGGGCATGGATCAACTTACCAACCGCCTAGCCACAGCAGTGAAGGGACCAATAAAATGCAACCAGGAGGTAGTGGCCATCAGAGTGCTTGAAAATGGCATTGAGGTTTCTTGGTTGGAGAAAGGGCGGCTCCGTAAACGCTACTGCGACTATGTGTTGTGCACCATCAGACATATCAAGGTAACGGGGACCAACTCCCCATGTGACCTGGAATTAGAGGAATATTGGCAAAAGCGGCAAACAAAGGCTGGTAAAGAGCATTGGGCGAAAGGCTCTAAGTATGAGTCGGTAGCCATTGCTCAGAACTGGAGATGCCAGATATGCCATGAACACTTGTTCAATGGAGAGGAAATCGAAACCCATCACATAGCTCAGGGAGGCTCTAACGACCAGGGTAACCTGATGCATCTGCACAAACCGTGTCACAGACAAGTACATTCCAAGAAGAAAACCAAGCGAGTAGGACTTGAACGTACGCAGAGCGGATGATAGGAAACTGTCACGTCCGGTTCTTAGGGGAGGGGAAAGAGGCGACTCTTGAACCTTACCCGACAGTGTCTCAAATTGCTGGTCTGCAAACGTTTCTGGTTACCGCTGTGAGCATTGACGTTCCCTGGCTGGAACTCCCAGATACCGTTTCTTTGACCGTTCCCTCCACCCCTACGGGAGCTAACCGAACCTCAATTCGGATAGCAAATGCCTTGAACTTAGGAAGTAACCATCCCTTGTTCAAAGCATCAGCCACCGAACTACCAATAGAGGCTAAGTAGCGCACTGTCCGTTCCAGTAGGACGGATTCAGCATCGCGATATTTCATGTACCGATGAATGCTGTTGTCATTAGTGCCGACCTTGCGGATGTTTATGGCCGCGTTGAGGTCGGCTTGTACTACGTCCCCCGTATAGCGAGTAAAGCAATCACCGCACCTAGAACCAAGCAGCGTCCCGGGACGCTTACGCGGTCAGCGAAGCAATTGGCAATCCACTTGCGACGTATAAGCGGGATTTACCACCGACAAAGTAGACCCCGTCTCCCTCGAAATTGCTTCCAAGGAATCTTGAGCTGCTCCCTTCATCCAATTATTGAGCCTATTATTGAGGCGTTTAAACTCAGTTTTGGACTTGATAGGGTAGCTCAAATCTTCACAGTAGACTTGCGTACCTGGCTGTATAGAACGACGCCAATCCCTGCGTATTAAATTCTTGATTGTAGCTTGGGCAGCTGATCTGCGTTTAGCTTTGGTTTTGTACCCTAGATTGTTCTTGAGAATATTAGCAGCTTTCTGGGGGTTGTTTTTTGCGTAGCATCCGACCCTGTATCGGTTGCGGTTTTGGGCGCGCTGACGATTACTTTTCAGGGTCAGCAGCTCTCCCAATCTCTTCCCGAAGCTTTCTCCCTCAGAAGTGTAGAAAGCTTCGGTATAACCCTTGTCTACGCCGATTACCTTGGTAGGCTTCTTTATTTTTTTGGGAATGGATTTCTTGCGGACACAATGAACTTCAAACTTACCAGATTCGTTGAGTATTACCCTGATTTGACCAGAGATAACGTGACGGCAACGAACCTTTAAAGTGATGCGTTTACCTTTCTGTAATCCTTGTATTTCCAGCTTTAAGGTGTTTCGGGTTAGTCTCTTAGCTTTATAGCCACCACCCTGGTAAACCACCTGATTCTTAATATAGGTACGACCCTTGATATATTGCTTCCTAAACTGACGATGCAGCCAATTATGTCCGGGGGAATTATCTTTGAGGAATTTCATTAATTCAAAACGTTCCTCTTTGTCATCCGTGCGCTGGTAAATCTTACGAATGAGAAAGGTTTTGACAGCCTCCTGTTGTGCCCTAATTGCTTTCATAGTGTCGTTGACGGACCATTCCCAAAGCTTAGATGGCAACCCAATATCCGCTGGCTGCATCATAGTGCGAACGATTTTGTCAGCTTTTTTCCAATCTAAACCCCAGCCATTGAGTCCTCCTAGTTTGCTGT
>JACONB010000232.1 GCA_014323965.1 Prochloron sp. SP5CPC1
CCAAGGAGATGATACCCTACGGCAGATAGGTTATAATCAGACAATGGCGGTGCGGAAGGTACCAGGGGCAACTCCTCACGATTTAGGGGCACCCAATGAACATCCTTGGGAAAAGACTAATTACACTAGTTATCAAGATTGTAATCAGTGGAAGGATTTGAGTTGTGATTTTGTTTTGCAGGTGTATCGGAATTTTGTCTTTACCGGGGCTGAGGATAGGGAGTTTCTTTGGGAATGTTGGGATGGGATTGTCCAAACTCTAGCCTATTTGAAACAGTTTGACAAAGATGGTGATGGCATTCCCGAAAATGGGGGGGCACCGGATCAGACTTTTGACGATTGGCAACTTGAGGGAATTAGCGCTTATTGTGGGGGATTGTGGATTGCAGCTTTGGAAGCAGCAGTTAAAATAGGGAAGATTTTAAAGTCCAATCCCAGTATCTATCCTCAACGTCAGGGAAGTTTTGACCCCGAAAGAATTGAGAGGGCGATCGCTACTTATGAAGATTGGTTGATTCAAGCACGACCTATCTATCAAGAGACACTTTGGAATGGGGAATATTATCGCCTGGATAGTGAGAGCGATTCTGATATAGTAATGGCAGATCAGTTGTGTGGTCAATTTTACGCCCAGTTATTGCAATTACCCCCTGTAGTGGAACGCCCCTATGTAGAATCCACCTTGAGGAAGATTTACCATGCTTGTTTCTTGAACTTTCATCACGGGGAATTTGGAGCCGCCAATGGGGTGAAACCCGATGGATCTCCGGAAAATCCCCATGATACCCATCCTTTGGAAGTTTGGACCGGGATTAATTTTGGTTTGGCAGCATTTATGATCCAAATGGGAATGGTGGATGAAGGTTTGAAATTAGCAGAAACTGTAGTGAGGCAAATATATGACAATGGTTTGCAATTTAGGACACCGGAAGCCATTACTACTGCGGGAACCTTCCGAGCAAGTCATTATCTACGGGCCATGGCTATCTGGGGAATATACCAAGTCTTATCCTAACCTTTGCGTCTTTGCGCCTTTGCGCGAGTATTCCCAAATAGGCAAATCTTCCGGACGATCCACATCCTCCAATAAATCCAAATAATAGGACGATAAACCTAGTTTTTCTGCAATACAAGTAGTTTGAGCTAAAACAGCACTTGTTCCCCAGGTAACACCGCGAAATAACTCCGGAACCGAATACCTCAATCCAATGAGATAATAACCTCCATCTTTTGCAGGACCAACAACTAGGTCATATTCACTTAGACTATCAAAAGCTTGAGCTAAAATGGATGGATTCAATCCGGGACAATCAATCCCAATCATCACCACTCTAGTCATATCCTCACCAAAGGAAAGGGTGAAAGCAGAATTCATCCGTTTCCCTAAATCTTCTTCTGATTGTTGCTTATATACTAACTCAGAACCTAACCAATTTTCCATGGACTTCCAGTTTCCACCTGCAAAATGGACTTCTAAGGACAATCCCCGCGCTCTCTGAACTTTCTGCCCCTGCTTTAAGGTAAATTCCGTCATCTCACGTTGGAGAGAAGCTGCACCCTCGGCTCCCAATGTGGGAATCATTCTTGTTTTCGTCTTTCCTGGTTCTGGGTAACGGGTAAAGATAATCAGACATTCGCTCTTTTTATTTTCCATTGTTGCTATTTTTTAAACTTATATCACATCCGGTTAAATGCTTATAATAAAAAATTCAGAAACTGTAGAAACTGTAGGTTGGGTTGAGGAACGAAACCCAACAGCACCGCGACCTGTTGGGGGGCGCAAGGCTTGCGCCCCGGAAGCGCTCTACCCAACCCACACTTATTTTGGTCAATTATAAGAATATGATATTACTCTTCATCTTTACAGAATCTTTATCAAAAAGTTGATCTAGATCACAGCTAATTAGATCTCGTATATAATTATATACATGATATAAGGAAAAACCAATTTTCCGAAAATGTCCTCTTAGCTGAGAGTAAAAATGCTAGAAAATATTAACTTAATCAACACAGACAACAATGAACATCAGATTAATCTAGATAAAAGTGTGTCAGGTTATTTTAACCTTACCATACTATCTGAAGAAGACCTGGGACTGAAGGAAACAAGTACCAAAGTCAACATTGAAATAAAAACTAACGCTCCAGAGGACTTACTACCTAAATTAGAAGTTTTAGGTTTTAAGGTGACTAATTTTAGTGATGCTAACTCCTTTACAGGAACAATAGACAGGGAATCTCTGACTCAAATTATCCCTTTCGCAAGCCAAGTATTTTTTTCGGCTTCGCTCCTAGACGCAAATTCAGAAGATAATGAGTTGGAAGAATTAGCAGTCTACACCGCTAGCGCAGCCACAACCTCCACCGCAACAGACTCTGAGGCTGCTTCCCTTATTCGCCTAGATGACTTCTAACAGTACGGTCGTTTTGCGGGAATTGATGGGAGCGGTTACAGTATCGTTATCTTAGACACAGGAATAGACTTGGACCACGAGGTATTCGGTCCTGATAACGACGGGAACGGAATTGCAGATCGCATCGTCTATCACCATGATTTCGCCGACAACGATGGAAACGCTAGCGACGTAAACGGACACGGTTCCCACGTCTCCAGTATTGCTGCTAGTGTCGCCCCAGGGGCAAACATCATTCACCTCAAAGTTTTTTCTAACAACAGCCGTTTTGCCTCACACTATGATATTGAACAAGCCTTGCAATGGGTAGTGGCAAACGGTGATACCTACAACGTAGCCAGTGTTAATCTCTCTCTGGGAAGTGGTAATGTTGGCCGCTTCGTAACCACAAGGTTCACCAATGAGTACGCAGCTCTAGCTGCACAGGATATTGTTGTTTCCGTTGCGTCGGGTAACTCTGGTCAGACGGGAGTTAATGTACTCTCAGCCGACCCCTACGTCTTCTCTGTTGGTTCAGTCAATGACACCAGTGATCGCATCAATTCTTTCTCCCAACGCCACGAAACTCTCACTACTGTTTTTGCTCCTGGGTCACCCATAACGGCGGCTAACGCCTATGGGGGCTACTCCACAAAGTCCGGTACGAGCATGGCAGCGCCCTATATAGCGGGCATTGTACCATTAGCTCAGGAGTGGGCGGTGCAGGAAATAGGTCGCCGACTGACGGTACCAGAACTGAGGAAACTCCTGCGTTACACTGGGGTTACTATTAAAGATTGGGCAACCGGTCTGGATTTCAAGCGGGTGGACGTGCTGACTTTGGGAGAAGCTATTCTGGCTTTAGGTGGCGGCGGTTCCCCTGTACCAAGGGTTTCCTTCGCTGCTGGGAGTATTACTCAGCAAGAGGGAAATAGTGGCACCACAGCTTACGCTTTTACCGTAACCTTAGATAACGCCAGCGATGAAGTAGTCACCGTTGATTACAGCACTAACGACGGTACAGCTACTGTAGCAAATGGGGACTACATAGATAATGATGGCACTCTCACCTTTAACCCAGGAGAAACAAGGAAAACTATTACTGTACTGGTAAATGGGGATACAACCTTTGAAGGTCATGAACATTTTACCGTCACTCTGGACAGTGCTAATAATGGGAGGATTAGCCCAATTACTAATACGAGCACGAGAACAATTATTGACGACGACGTTCCTCCTCCTACCATCTCCATTACTTCTATTTTCGTTCTTCACCAAGAAGGAAATAGTGGCACCACACCTTACGCCTTTACGGTAACCTTAGATAGGGCAAGCGATGAAGTAGTCACCGTTAATTACAGCACCAACAAGGGTTCAGCTACCACAGCAAATCGGGACTACATAGATAATGATGGCACTCTCACCTTTAACCCAGGAGAGACAAGGAAAACTATTACTGTACTGGTAAATGGGGATACAACCTTTGAAGGTCATGAACATTTTACCGTCAC
>JACONB010000233.1 GCA_014323965.1 Prochloron sp. SP5CPC1
TCCCTGGAAGACATCGGTCCAAACTACTCCTTGAAAGCCACTGACTGCGGTGTATACTGTAGCTATAACTAGCATAACAATGGCAGCGAGGCCATCGTCAATGCCCAAAAATGCACCAAAGAACTTGCCCCCTCCCACAGCAAAATAACTAATAATCCAGATAGAAATAATAATATTGGCGATCGCACTAATTATCCTGGCTATATTACCTTCCCTTCCCCTACCGAAACGCAATTTCATCCATTCTGCTAGAGTCATGACCTGAGATCTGCGGTTCCACTTACCCATGAAAATGAGGAAGAAAGCCATAACGAGAACGATACCCCCCCGAATTTCGATAAAGAAACCCTTGGTTCCCAAAGCGTAAATCAAAGCAGTGATTACCATGGTGCCAGCAATGTCTGTATTGGAGGCCATTCCTGAAGCACCTAATACCCACCAGGGGAGGTTCCTATTCCCTAGGAAGTAAGATTCTAATCCTTTTGATGCTTTCCGGGAGAGGATAATACCTAAGGCAACAATGGCGATAAGATAGACGGCGATAATAAGGTAATCAATGAGATCCATAGGTTGATTTCGGTTACTGTGTTGCTATTATAATGGAAGATGAACCTAAAAGAAGAGAAATTTTGCCAAACCGCCTACAAAACCTACACTGATAGCTGTCACGGTAGTGCGACTGATAAACTCTGAAGTTGACAGCCGTTTTTCCCAATCATCTATTTTATCCTCTAATGCTTCAAATTTAGTATCAAATTTTTGGTCTAATGCTTCTAGCTTGGTATCAAATTTTTGGTCTAATGCTGCAAACTTGGTCTCGAATTGAATACCCTTGAACTCACCTTCTATACGCTTGAACTCACCCTCTATACGCTTGAACTCACCCTCTACTTTGGCAAAACCAACTTCAATTTTTTGGTCCAAGGACTGTAAACTAACTTCAATTTTTTGGTCCAAGGACTGTAATCCAACTTCAATTTTTTGGTCCAAGGACTGTAAACCAATATCTATCTTATTGTCTAGTTTTATGATTGTCTTTTCAAGACCGAGTATTAAAGTTTTTATTTCTTCCATTTCCGTCATTTTACTTTTCCTTTGTTTGGCGCTTTTTCCTATTATAATACAAGTTAGTTATCAAGCTTGGTTAAGAAATGTTAAAATTATTGATAATCGCGCAAAGGCGCAAAGAGTTTATTGGCCGTAAGTACCCAGGTAATTCCAGTAATTTCCTAGGACAGATTTCACATAATCTCTGGTTTCGGGAAAAGGAATGTTTTCCACAAATAGATCGGGGTCGTCGTAACCGTACTTTTCTACCCACTTCTTCACATTTCCTGGTCCTGCATTGTAACTAGCAATAGCTAAGAGGGAATTATTCTCATATTCTTGGTGAGTATAATCAAAATACCATGTTCCCAGATTAATGTTATCATCGGGATTAATCAAGGTATAGTTTTTCAAACCAATTTTCTCTGCTACCCACTTAGCTGTATCCGGTATTACCTGCATTAAACCAATAGCCCCAGCTGGGGAGCGACTCTCCTTTTCAAAGCGAGACTCCTGGCGAATTAAAGCTGCTACTAATAAGGGATTAAGTTTCCGCTCCTGGGACCATTTTTGAATAGTTTCATAATAGGGTAAAGGAAACAAAGCTTGCCAATATTCAGGGGTTTCCCGTAGTGCCTTCCATTCTTGCTTATCTTGGGGAGCCTCGCGTTGGCTCAAACTCCAAACTCGATTTATTCCTAACTGGTAGTCCCCCCGCGCTAACAACAATAACCCTTCGCTATATTGCTCTGCTACCGTCAGGGGCCGCCGCCCTCCTATTTCTGCCTGCCAGAGTATGGCTGCGTCCTGATCTTGCCCCAATAAGTACAATTCTTGCAATGCAGGGGAACCCGCTAACAAGGGAAGTCTTCCCGGTGGTTTAATTCCTGTCGGCATTATTTTCCTCACAGTAGTAAAATCTCCCACTTCTTGACCCAAAATGGTGGCCGCGCGCCAACTGTAGTAGGATTGAGGATGACGAGCTAAAAGGTACTCAAAAGAAGCTTTAGCCTCTTCTGGGCGATCCAACTTTTGTGCCCATTTCCCAATCCAAAAGGCAGCCTCAGCAGCTAAACTGCTATTGGTTTCAGTAATAGGTTGGGCTAATTCCCAAGCGGCGAGAAAATCTTCCTGTGCAGCAGCCTTGGAAGCGGCACTCCAGCGCCATCGAGCAGCAGCATCGCTGTTAGGATAGTTTTGGAGTAAGAATTGGAGGGTTGCTTGGGCTTTTTCCGGGTTATTGAGGCGCTCCCACCTTTTGGCTGTTTCTAACAGGGCTATGGGTGCAAAATCCTCAAACTCCTTCACTCGCTCCAAATAGTCTAAAGCTTCTTTATCCTGGGAGAGACTGGCTAAATGAAGTAACACTCTCCCGTTTTCTTGGGCATCTTTAAAGGTAGCAAGGAGTTTTTGATACCCATTAATAGCAGCGGTTGGTTCGTTATTTAAATGTGCTCCTCTGGCTATGCGATAGAGATTTTCCGCCGTAATGGGTGCTTTACCATAGGCTACCGCTGCTTTCTTGTATCTTCCTACCTGCCAATAACCATCAGCTATGACTTGCCAATCTTCTGGTTTCAACTCACTCTCATATTCTGCCACCAACTTATCTCTTACCTGATTCATTCCAGGAGCGTCAGCGGCGTATTCAGCTAATAGGAGCAATAATGGGGGTTGGTTGGGATTTTTTTCCAGTTCTTGATTGATAAGGAGGTGGGTAAGGGGGTGGTGGGGAAACTCAGCTATGGCTTGAGTCTTTTCTCCCAGCATATAGAGGACTTCTGCTCCTACTGGGGAATTGGGATATTTTTGGATTAACTTCTTTAAAGTACCTCTCTCCTTATTTTTTTGGGAGATTAAGCCATAGGCTTTTGCTCGTTGTAGCAGTATATGTGCTCCAAGTACGGGATAATCCTTTTCTAGGGAGTCCAACCAAAAAAGAGCCTTTTTCCCTTGCTTTTGTTTAATTAAATCAACGGCTAACAAATAGCGGGCACGGTTGCGCACTAGGGAAGGAGGCTGTTGGGCAATTTCTTCCAGTTTAGCTGCACGAGTTTTAGCTGGCAACGGTGTTAAACTGAGTAATACTTCGGCAGCTTGCTCCCCTTCTAAGGGTGTCACCTCACCTGTACTGGGCGACCTCAACTCTTCCAGCCACAGGAACACTCTGGGGGTTAATAAAGTGGAACCCAGTATAGCCAGTATAATGAGAAAAAAAGTAAATATTCGTCCTTTATTCATAGGTATATTGTATATAGCGAGTTATCATGAATTTTACAATTATAACATGAATCGCCCTTGTGTAGGGGAGCGGCGCCCCCACCAATTGCACAAATGATTTAATTAGAGTAGGTTGGGTTGAGGCACGAAACCCAACAACCCAGGATATTTGTGTTGGAGGATGTTTCATTATCTGGCTCGTAAGGACCATCTGGGACGGATCCGCGAAGCTGTGCCCCCCACGTTCCCACCTACGAACCCTTACCCGCTTGGGTTTCCTCCTTCAATTCTTCATCTTTTTTCAGCAAATTCCTTTTCTGGTTCTTCCATTTCTTCAGGCGATCCACTCCCACAACTCAACCTAAGAAACCTATGGGTAGGTAGTCGAGTATACCAAAAGGTACTGGTTCTGCTGTTATTACGAAGGAATTTTGGCCTGCTTGTCGGGAGTCGGTAGATAGTTCTACGTAAGATAAATCTACATAATGTATACTTATGTCAGAGAACATCAATATATCGTCTTCTGGAGTACGTGTGTAAATATAATTTAAAAAAGGTATCCTGTTTAAAGTGTTAGAACCACGGAAACCTTCAAAAAGAAAATCCTCAGTAAGTACAGAATCTCCTTGAGGAGAAATATATCCGTCCCAATACACAAAGTCATTTTTATTAAGGTTGACAGTGTTAGTTCCATCTGTCACGGTGAGATCCACATTAGAAACATTAGCTGCAACAAACCTTCCCCCTGGGTTCACGCCGTTTATATCTACCGTTCCGGTTGCTGTATGAGTCGCCGCTCCTGATACAATTAACCCAGGAGCGTCGGAAGTCCAATTAAAATTGAAAATAATCGCCCCAGCAGGTTTTACAAGTAATAATTGACCTGCTGCCGCTAAGTGGAGGGCTGCTAAAATGGTTTTATTCATTAAAAAATACCAAACATCGTTCTACTTTAGGAAATTATAGCTCTTGGGAAAGTTTCAAGGGGTGAAGGGGTGTGTTATATTTTTTGGGGAGCATCTTGAGTTTCTCGTGTGGCGATCGCTTCGGTATCCGGTGGTGTGCCCTCATCCCTTACAAAGAGAAACAGTAATTTTCGTTCAAATTAACATTGACGTTGCTCACCAACGGTTATACAATAAGGAGGAGGTTGAAAAAGTTTCCCTATAGCGATCGCTCCAAACACCAAAAAATCACACTATATTAAAGAGAAGTAACAGTCACAACAAATCCAGAATGGAAATTAGAGCTACAGATAGTTTATACTTAGATTGGATCGGAAACACCCTCGCCCTAGGCTTTTTCGAGGATGAAGTCAAAATAACTGGAGATTTAGCCCAGTTGGATGAGAAATTAGCTGGTACCCTCCAAGAGTTAATCGAAG
>JACONB010000234.1 GCA_014323965.1 Prochloron sp. SP5CPC1
CGTTAAATCAGTTCGGGGGCGGGGTTTGGGTAGATCTCCCTTCCCCCTGTCTTGGCTTGAAATTAAATTTTCAAAAATTGTTGCTCATTTGGTTCTTTTTGTGTATCATGGAATCAATGGCAAAAATAATTGGCTCAGTAGCTCAGTTGGTTAGAGTAGGGGACTCATAAGCCCAAGGTCGTCAGTTCGAATCTGACCTGAGCCATACCTACTAAAATTTAATAGGTTGTTGTGATATAATTAGCTCAATAGCTATAACCGAGAGCAGCGCAAGACAATCAAGCAGCTTGGAATGTGCTAGGTTTGGGGATAGATTCCCCGGATGTCTGCCAAGCTTCCAAATACATTGCGATGACTTCCTCACCATGACGAATAGCTTCTGAGCGAGTTTTGCCATGAGTACAAGGCATAATAACGCGATCGCAGAATTCTGGTATAGTAACTAAAAAAAGCTGGTCTTCATCTGACCATTCAACTATCATGCTATATAGACTCATCAATCCTACTCCTTCCTCAACTCTTCTAGTTTAACTAATAACCGTGCTAACTGCTTTTCCAGGTAGACTGGCACATCATCTCCATCTTTGCCTGAAATTGTCAGTGTTTTTCTAAGCAACGGGTGTCGCCAACGTTCATGACTACCTTAAAAGGGCAATTTGGGCTTTCAATGCTCGAATTTTTCTAGGCATGGAGTTTATCTAGTTCTTAGTCTATTCTTTCACGAAAAAATTACCCTGGAATGAAATTAAAAGTATATCACGACTTAGTAAGACTTCCGTGATATCATGTTGTCATGATTCGAGCATTGCTCAAAAACTCCGGGACTGAAGATATCTTCTACGGTAGAGATTCCAAAGCAGCACGGAGGATATGTCCGACCTATCTGTGGGGGCGGGCGGCTCGAAAGCTAGATCAACTGGATTCTGTCATGTCCTTAGATGAACTTCGCATTCCGCCAGGAAATCAACTCGAAGTTTTGAAGGGCAATCGCGCTGGGCAGTTCAGCATCCGAATAAATGATCAGTACCGCATCTGTTTTACCTGGAATGACGGAGGAACAGATGAGGTTGAAATTCTAGATTACCATTGATTTTAAGGAAGTAGCAAATGAAAGTACCAACCCACCGAGCACCAACTCATCCTGGAGAAATGCTTCTGGAGGAATTTCTGAACCCCATGAATTTGACTCGAGAAGAACTTGCTGATGCTATCCACCTTCCCTATGAACAGATTAACGAGTTAATTAGAGGTTCACGAGGAATGACATCAAACACCGCGTTGAGATTAGCCAAGTTTTTCGGCACTTCTCCTGATTTCTGGATGAACCTACAACTTCGCTGGGACTTATTCTGTGCTCAACAGTCAGAGGCTGAAGAATTGGAGAAAATGAAAGCCCATGTTACCTAATAATCTCAATTTACTGAGATTAGAATGACTGTTTGGTTCTGGTCAAAAGTTGCGAAATTTGGCATTCCATTGTCTTGGTGGTTCGATAATTTTTCTAAATCCAATCAATTGTCTGATTCCTAACAAATTACCTAGTTTTTTATAAGAAGGTTTTTGCGGCTCTTCAAAGGGTTTTACATTTAAAGGTTGCAAAATATCAGAATAATTTTTGTTGATAAATTTAATTACCTTTGCCACATTTCTATCCGTGCAATCATCAAATAAAACAATGCTCCCCTTATTTAGAAGAATTGATGTGTAGTAGAAATCTAGAAAAACATTTTCAAAAAGATGGGAACCATCCACATAGGCAAAATAAAATTTCTCCTTTTCTTTTACTAGGTTTGCTAAGACAATAGCCGAATAATCCTCGTAAAAGCGGAAATTTTCCGAATATCCTTCATCATTAATAACTCGAATTGAGCTGCCACCCCATACTGTTGTCTGATGTGGATCAATGGCAGTGTGAAGAAACCCATTTGGCGATATTTCTCTAAGAGTGGAAAGTATAATTAAAGCAGAAGCACCATGAGCCAATCCAATCTCAAGGGTTCTGATTGGCTTCAACTCTCTTAATATTTCTCGGATAACCTTAATGTTGTTTAAAGTCGAGATTGCCTCAGTTTTGATTTTTTCTCCCTTTGAGTTAACTGTGGTTCCCGTATCTATAATCTCTTTTAGTCGAGGACAGAAATTTAGGTAGTCTGTATTCATTTTTGTTTTTTCCTTCGCAGAACGGTAAAGGGATATGGTAACTGGTTACTGGTTACTGGTTACTGCTATATAGTCTTGTAATGCTCGTACTTCTAAAGGTCCAGACTGTAAAGAACGAATGGCATACTGTAGCTTTTGCTCCGGCGATGGTGGTGATAATGGGCAACTTATAATCTAGAGCAGTGCGACGGATCTTCCTTCCGTCTGTTTGGGATTCTTTCCCACTGGGGGTATTGATAATAAATTGAATCTGCTTGTTTTTAATCCAGTCTATCACGTGGGGACGTCCTTCATGGAGTTTTAAAACCAATTCTACGTTTTTAATGCCATGAGACTGTAAGAGGTGACGAGTTCCAGAAGTTGCTACTACTTTAAAACCCAAATCCATTAAATCTTTCACCACCGGTACTACTGCTTCTTTATCTCCATCGCTTATGGAAACGAACACTGTTCCCTCTGTCGCTAGTTGCACTCCTGCTGCTAATTCTGCTTTGGCAAATGCCTTGCCAAAATCCAAATCTATGCCCATTACTTCCCCTGTAGAGCGCATTTCTGGTCCTAAAAGGGTGTCTGCTCCGGGAAATTTATCAAAGGGTAATACTGCTTCTTTTACTGCTATATGTTGTACCCTGGATTCTGTGGTTATGTTCAAGGATTCGAGGGTTTCTCCGGCCATAATACGAGAGGCTAATTTGGCTAAGGGAATGCCAATGGCTTTGGAAACGTAGGGAATGGTTCGAGAAGCACGGGGGTTCGCTTCTAAAATATAGACTTTTTCTCCCTGCACTGCATATTGGATATTCATTAATCCTACTACTTGCAATGCTTTAGCTAATTGTTCTGTCCACTCACCAATTGTTTTTAAGATGGTCGTATTAAGTGATGTATGGGGAATGGAGCAGGCTGAGTCTCCTGAGTGAATGCCTGCTTGCTCAATGTGTTCCATAATCCCACCCATAACGCATTCACCAGTACTATCTGTAATGGCATCTACATCTACTTCTATGGCATTTTCCAAAAACTTATCAATTAAAATAGGATGCTCAGGTTCAATGAGTACTGCATAATCGATGTACTTCTTTAGTTCTGGATCGTCGTAAACGATTTCCATTGCCCTGCCTCCTAAAACGTAGGAAGGACGCACCACTACGGGATAGCCGATGCGACGGGCAATAGCTACGGATTCTGAGTAGCTGCGGGCGATACCGTTGGCGGGTTGTTGGATATTCAGTTGGGCTAGTATTTGACCAAACCTTTCCCTGTCTTCGGCAATATCGATGGAATTGGGGGAGGTTCCCCAGATTTTCGTGGCGCTTCTGTTTTCTGGACTTGCTAGGTATTTTTCCAGTCCTGCTGCTAATTTGAGGGGGGTTTGACCCCCAAATTGAATGATAATGCCGGTGGGATTTTCCGCTTCGATGATATTGAGGACGTCTTCTTGAGTGAGGGGTTCAAAATAGAGGCGATCGCTGGTATCATAGTCGGTGGAGACGGTTTCCGGATTGGAGTTTACCATGATGGTTTCATATCCCACCTCACTCAGGGAAAAAGATGCATGACAGCAGCAGTAGTCAAATTCGATACCCTGCCCAATGCGATTGGGACCACCTCCTAAAATCATTACCTTCCTCTTATTTGTGGGTTTTATTTCTGTTTCCGCTGGTTCATAGGTAGAATAGTAATAGGGAGTAAATGCTTCAAACTCCGCAGCGCAGGTGTCTACTAGT
>JACONB010000235.1 GCA_014323965.1 Prochloron sp. SP5CPC1
AAAACATACACGCCATTATTCGCCCTGATGATGAAAAAGGGTATTTCGCTGAATGCATGGAAATCTCTGTTGTCACTCAGGGTATGACACTCGATGAAATTTCCAAAAACCTTGTTGAAGCTGTTAGTTTACACCTTGAGGGAGAGGATCCAACTGAGTTTGGTTTAGTGGCTCAACCTTCTCTTACCGTAACTTTTGAACTCCAGCCAGAATATGCCTAGATTAAAGCGATTATCTGGTTTGGAAGTTATCAAGATACTTGAGAAGTTTGGCTTTCAGGTACACAGTCAGCGTGGTAGTCACATCAAAATGCGTCGAATAACTGAAATGGGCAAGGAAACTCTGACCATTCCCAATCATCAACAGCTAAATACTGGAACTTGTAGAGGTATTTTTAGGCAAGCTAGCCAATATATTTCGCCATCTATATTGTCCAAGTATTTCTACCGAGGGGAGCGGTTGGTGGGCAAGGTTCTGTGGCTCTGGTATAAAAATTTAGTCAAATTTATCTTGCCCACCCTACGGCTAAAGAATTAAAAATATTATCACAAATACGTTATTGCCTCTTCAGGTTCCCCTTGCCTATTCCTGCCCACACACTATCGCATAACCAATCTTCAGGTATTTCTTCTATTGCTTCTGCTGGTGCCTCTAAGTCCCAGCAATGCTCCCATCCACCCGTGGAGTAGTCTTGAATATAAATCAAATCTGCCCATTTCTTAATCCAGGACTCCATGAAAAGGAAATCAGTATCGTCGTCATGATGCTCAATAAATACAGTAATTCGCTTTTTCATAATGTAAACTAAACACACCTTTCTATGTTACGACAAAGCTGACTAATATTTGTTTCAAATTGTTGCAACCGGGTTAATTCTGTATCCCGATGAATTTGTTTCTTCTCACGAAGCTGCACTAAATTCTTCAACTCCTCTTTGCGCCCTTGAATATCATCTTTAACTCGTTGAGTTACTTCCCCTTCATAAGTATCAAAACAGGTGGCGATGGCATCGTAAATAGGCTGCCATTGTTCTTGGGCAACTTTAGGGAGGTGTTTTGCTAACTCTTTTTTCGCCGTCTTCAGCATATCTTGCCGTCCTTTTTCCATTTGCCAACTTCCCACTCCCAAACCGAGGAAAACCAAGGTTACCGGACCCGCGATCGCCCCGAAGAGAGCAGTAGTGAAGGCACTAATACCAATTACCAGCATCATATTTACTACTATATCTTGGAAGTCTAACCCGGAGGCGGTTAGTATACCATCAGTAATTTTTCCTGTCTTAGTGGAAACCAACTCCGTAGCCCAATTTGCCCACCCAGGAGGGTTATTTTCTTCTGAAGATTCTTCTCCGGTTAGTTGCTGGGTAATTTTCGCCGTTACCTGAGCATATTCCCTGCCGTAGTAAGCTGCTTTAGCGGATAATATAGCAAAAGAACCATTCATTTCTTCTTCCACACCATGACTCCAAACAGCAATTTTATCTTTTAAATACTGCTCGAATGCTTCTTTCATTTGCCCTTCAAAGGCTTTGCGCTTATTTTTATCTACCAGGGCGAAAATTTCCAGATTCACGCGCTCCCCGAAGTCGGCTTCAAAGCTATGCTCTAAGTTTAATAAATAATCCCGGAAAGAATCGGCAATTCCTTGAGCTTGCTCATTTTTTAAGGTTCTAATTTCCTCTATAAAGCGATGGCAAATTTCTCCCAGTTTAGCAAATTCCGGTTCCACAGCTATAACCTGTTCTTTTAAAGCTTCTATGTCCCGATCCAATAAAGGAATGCGACGGTGGATAGCTTCTTGAACTCTAGTCTCGGTTTGACGGGCGATAGTTATCCCTTGGCGGAATTCAGCTATAGCTCTTTCTTGGGTTAAAAATTCATCCAAAGCAGCGATAAACTCGGGAAACCCTGTCCCGGTCAGATCAGCATTTTTATCTTTCTTCCGCAGACGTAACGCTTGCAAAGCAGAAATGGCAAACACTCTTTTCTCATAGATATCCACCCCGTCTACCTGACAGTATTCTGCCAAATTAGCTTGAAAAACCCGTCCCAATTTCTCCTCAGCTGCTGCTAATTCTTCTGGGTCATCGGGAGCCAGCAAACTATCTTGAACTCTGTCCCAACCATTGAGGAGAAAGAACACCGTTAAACCTTTATCTTTGATATAATTCTCTAAATAGCGTCGTTCTCCCAAAGTACAAGGTTGAGTTGCTCGGAGGAGGAACAGGATAGCGTGGCAATTTTGAATATAACCCAGGGATAATTTGTTCCGCGCTTCTGTATCATTTAATCCTGGACTATCCACAATTTCTACTCCTTGTTTTAACAAGGGTAAAGGATACTCCACTGCTGCATATTTAACGTTGGGAAAGGCGATATTCTGCTCCAGTTCCAGTCTTTTTGCTTCTGTTGGATCAATGGTATAGCGACTCTTGAAAGTCGGCAAATCCATGGATTCACTTGGGGTATTATCGTTAAAATAAACCGTGACTTTCTGGGTTTCACCATAGCGCAAAATGGTCAGGAGAGCAGTGCAGGGATTTACGGCGCTGGGGAGGAGATTTTCCCCAATTAAGGCATTGAGTAAAGTACTTTTTCCCCGCTTCATATCTCCTAATACTAACAGACGAAATACTCCTTTGCGGAAGTTTTCACTCACTTTAAGGATATCTTCCCTTTCTCTTTCTAAACCCACCTCCTGAACCAGGGTAGCAGCCATTTGAGTTAGGTAATGAGCAAGTTGGGAGCGGGTTTTGGCGACTTGTTCTAAATCAGCGATAAAGGTTTCGGTGGCAATTTTCATGGGTGGTGCATCATATAATAACTTTTATTTTACCACAGAGGCAGGTCGGACACTGAGAGAGGTGATTGAAATAAAGTATTTGCTTCACACCCCATAGCCTTCCAAAGCTCTATTTTTCTGTAATTAGGAATTATTAGTGAAGAAAAAAAGTTTAGCAAATCCCCCTAGCAAACCAATGACGATTGCTGTGACGGTGGTGCGACTGACAAATTCTGAAGCTTCGATTCGTTTTTCCCAGCTATTGAATCTATCTTCCACTTTGTTTTCTAGGGATTCAATTCTTTGGTCTACTGCTTCTAACTTGCTCTCTAACCTGATTCCTTGAGCATCAATTTTTTCATCTAATCGTTTCAGACCATTATTCACTTTATCATCTAATCGTTTTATTTCAGTATCCAATTTGTCTTCAAGTCGTTTGAGTCCATTGTCCATTGTTTGCTCCATTCGTTTCAACTCTCCATCAATACGTTTAAATTCTCCTTCTACTTTAGCAAAGCCAACTTCAATTTTCTTGTCTAATGACTCTAAACCGATGTCAATTTTCTTGTCTAGACCTAAAATTAAGGTTTTCAGTTCTTCCAAATCGGTCATTGTCTCTCTCCTTGAGATATCAACTTTACCTTATTAATAAGATACCATATCTTGAAATTTCTGGTTGCTTACTTGAAACCTGGGAGGAAATTACAGTATAATGAAAACTTGTGTCCATTAGAGGGAGTCCCATGCCCAAACTGAAAACCCGCAGGGCGGCTGCCAAGCGCTTTCGCCCCACTGGTACCGGTAAAATCTTTCGTCGCAAAGGAAACCGCAACCATTTACTCCAGAAAAAAGACTCGGAACGTAAGCGTCGTCTCGGTCTGAGAACTCTCGTCCACGAAGCAGACGAACAAAATGTCCGCCTCATGCTCCCCTATATTTGATCCACTCCCCCGCCCGCCATTAATCAATGCCGGGCGGGGGATTCGGGATTTAAGCAGCAATCGCAGGGAAACCCCGTCTTACATTGCCTAGCCCACCCACCCCTCTTCTCCCCTCCCAGGAGGGGATGGGGGT
>JACONB010000236.1:0-2255 GCA_014323965.1 Prochloron sp. SP5CPC1
ATTGGGGACTACCGATAGATTTTCGTTAACAAATGCTAACATTGGTTAACCAATGCACTACTGAAATAAGCCAGTAGAGGGGCTATCTCCCAATGCAGTAACTTAAAAAGTAACCGCTCTTTGTTCTATTTTGTCAGCTTGGTTATCGCTGTATTGTCTCAATATACCTAATTCCAAGCGTTTGGGCAATAAGTATTTACTACAAAGAATCAAAGCAGTTTTGAAAACGTTTGTAATTAAATATTACTTTTTGTAAGCAAATCTAGCACTTTGTATCAGCCTCTTTAATACGTACCACCACAGTTACCAATGAATGAAACTTTACCAGTAATTTATCTCAGTTTCTTACTCATTTTGCTGGGAGCCAGCGCCATATTCATTTTCCAGCAAGTTGTGAAAGTTCGCCGCCGAGAAAGTAACTTCTCCCGACTGCAAGAGAAGCTGAAAAATAAAAAGGGGACTGCCAAAGACTATTATGAGTTAGGTAGCCTTTATCTGGACAAAAAACTTTTCGTCCAGTCGATCCAGCTATTTCAAAAAGCATTAAAAGTAGCAGGGAAACAAGAAGTAGAGCCAGAAAACCAGGCTTTGATTTATAATGGCATGGGCTATGCTTATTTTGCCCAAGAACAATATGATTTGGCAATCCGGCAATATAAAGAAGCTTTAAAATTAAACCCCGAGTATCTCATTGCTTTAAATAATTTAGGTAATGTCTACGAAAAGAAGCAGTTAGTAGCCCAAGCTTTAGAAACCTATCAACAAACCCTAAAATACGACCCTAACAATGCTACTGCTAAGGGGCGGGGCGACTCTTTAAGCAAACGCTTAACCAGCAATATAGGGTAGTCATAAACCCTATAGATAGCCAGAAATTATATTGGATGACATTTTTGGGTTCATGAAAACAATAAAACTTTTGTCATTGGCAGTTTGCTCGAACTTACTATTAGCTATGCCCGTACTTGCTGATCAATGTGCCTATATCACTAAAGAGCAAGCTTTAATAGCCGTATCGAGATTAAATGTGGGGCAAACCATTTATAAACTTTGCGAACCTTCTCTTCTCTGCGTCTCTGTGCCTCTGGGTGAAACTAAAATAAAACAACCGTAGTCCTTATGAAAGCATTATTCATTTACCCCATCTTCCCTAAAAGTTTTTGGTCGTTTGAAAAAACCCTGGAACTTGTGGGGCGGAAAGCCATGTTGCCCCCTTTGGGGCTAATCACTGTGGCTGCCCTAGTGCCTCAGGAGTGGGAAATGCGACTTGTGGATCGTAACGTTACTAACCTTACTGATGGGGAATGTCAGACTAAATCAAGCAAAACTTGTCCCCTTGGAGTACTCAAGGGGGACAATTATTGGTTTTGTGAGTCAAATCAAGTTGACTAAATGAGTTAATTCTGGGATAATCAGCTTATCCATGGCTAATTTAACAGCATTAGTAGATCCGGGCACAGAGAAAACCAACTTGCGACGATAAACTCCAGCAACCGCTCTGGAAGTCATAGCTCGTGAACCGATTTCTTCATAACTGAGAAAGCGAAACAACTCCCCAAACCCAGGCAAAGTTTTTGACAATAAACTACATATTGCTTCATAAGTAGTATCTCGCGGCCCAATACCAGTACCCCCATTAAAAATGATAACGTCTAAATCTGTGCGCTCCCCCAACTGAACTAACTGCTCCCTAATTTCACTCGGTTCATCGGGAAGGATAGTAGAGACGGTAACTCTATGTCCAGCATTAGATAGTAATGCTTTAATTACCTTACCACTACTATCTGTTACAGTCGTGCGAGTATCGCTTATTGTAATCGCCGCACAATTTAGGGCGATAACCTCTATATCTTGGTGTGGAGTTAATTTCATAAATTAATTAACATTTTAGTATGATTATTCCATGTTATATTAAGCTTGAGCTGGTAACTGGTAGGGGCACGGCATTGCCGTGCCCCTACCACTGGTAACTGTTTGACAGGAAATTAAGTTATGATTTACTAAATTCTAAACCTTGTTCCTCGGCATATCGTTCCATAAAGCGCATGAAGCGATCCCATTCTTCAGAGGATCTCATAATCAGTATTCCTTCCAAAGAGTGAGGTCGTCCGTTGATGAACTTAGCCTTCACCTCCCTGGTCACGATTTCTCCTTCTTCATCCACCATATACATCCCCGTAATGTCCTCAGTACTATCTTTGCCCAGAATTTGAGGTTCTTCAAAATAAAAAGTCGCCGTCCCAGACTGACCATCG
>JACONB010000236.1:2261-6112 GCA_014323965.1 Prochloron sp. SP5CPC1
AAACTGGATTTCAGCCATCATCTCCCCTGTTGAAATTTGATTGTTATTTTGCTATCATCGCACACAATCAATCTATATTTTAGCTCCCATATATTGAACTAATTGGGATAATTGCTCCTTATTAAAAGCACTCATCAACGTTTTCGCCGCTGATTCTGGTTCCAAGGTGACGAGAATTTGCGGTAAGGAGGAGGAAGCTAGTTGCTGTAAACCTTCCGAGGGAGCAATGTCTTCAGCCATATCCAATTCCAACCCATCGCAACCCAGCTTTATTTCTTTAATCACCACTGGCGCAAGAATACTATAGGTATATTTGGGATTGCTTACCGCTAACCCAGCAGTTTCCACCAGTTTTTGCCAACCTGACTGCTCCGGTGCTAGATAAGATAAACTGTGGCACAATTGCTGGATTTTTTGCCGACTTTCCGGCGTTGCTTGCTGTTTAAAGAGCTGCAACATCTCCTTCAAAGTTTGTTTCACCTGTTCTGGCAGGGATTGGGCTGCCGTAGTAGTTGGGGTAGCACCCGCACCCGAAGCAAGGATTTGGTCGAGATAATGCTGCAACTGGACAAAACGAGGTTCTGCCTCTTGGAAGATTTTAAGGCCCTCGGAGTCTTCAAGACGTTCTGGACTTTGCAACCTATCAATTAAATCTTGCAGTACGTCATAGCCTGCAAAAAAGAGAGACTCTAAGTTTTGGTCAACTTTCAGTTCGTTTTCTCTGAGAAATTTAAAAGAATCTTCTAAGCAGTGGGCTGTATTTTGGATACTGGTATAGCCCAGCATCGCTGCTCCCCCTTTAATAGAATGGGCCGCACGAAACATTTCGTTGACTCTTTCCTCATCATTGGCAGCGATAGCCAGATCTAAGATTCCTTGTTCGAGAGTTTCCAAATGTTCCTTCGCTTCTTCGATAAAGTAACCCACAATTCTCTCGTGCGCTTCAACATTCACAGTAGTTTACCTCCTAATTGGGGATTTGGGTAGCACCAGTTTAACCCAGGTAAATTAAATCCTGTCTTTTTCTTGCCAGTCGTAACCCTAGCTGTAGCTATCATTGTTATATTATCGTGTTTTTAGAGAGAAGCTCTTGAGACTGGCTACTCCAGTCCCAGGAGTGAACTGTCCCTGGGGAGACAATTATGAAACAACAAATCAAAACTGCTCTTGCTCATTTAAGTCATTCGGAAACAGGAAACAGGGAGCAGCTGCAAATCATCGCCACTGCTTTAGCTAATTCCAACCTTGGGACTGATTACTGGAACGTTATTTTTAATGAGCAAGGTGCTCAAAGGGCGATATCCGAGAGTATTTATACTCCTGAGATGGTCCGAATTTTAACTCTCAGGGCAATAATACTTCCATCCACCTTGCCTCAGTTTCTTTTATGGATGAGTCTCAGGACTGAAGGGGAGCTTTATCTAGTTTCCCAACGATTTCAAGCAACCCTGCTAAAGCCTCTCACGGAAATGGAGAAGGATGGGAGACCCATATTAATTAAGTTATATCAAGGAATCAGGTTCATTATACCTACCCTCATAGAGCAACCCCAACTATTGCAACTTGTAATTTGGTTATTAAGTTCTAAGGCAGGACTTTGGGCTTTTTTTTATCGTCAACTCAGACAAGATATCGATAGTGATTTAAGCTTAATGAGCCGCAAGGTTGAAGGGGAGAACAATTTGCCCTTTAAACTGATGAACGATCGCCAATGGAAAGAAATATTTATTAATGTAGAAGGGTTCTGGAAGGATAATGCTTATCCCAATCAGCCACAATATCGCATTTTTTGAGGGTTTAGGAGATTATAAAATAGCTGCATTCTTTCATCATGTTGTCTCTGGTGAAGTTACGAAAAAAGTGTTTACGGAACTAAATAAGAAAGGTTTTCAATGGGAGATTTATGATATTTGGGTGACAAGAGAAGTCAATACCCGGGAAAAAATCTGGCTTTTATCCATGGAGTTAGGAGCTAGAATTGCTCCTACCAGAGTTGCCATAGGTATGATTGTCTTTAGTTTAGCAGTGGGGGGTGTGCTGGGAATTTATCGCCAAAAATACCTCGATTCTCCAACCACCACTAAACAAGGGATTACCGCAATGAGAAATGATTTTGGGGCTACTTTTCCGGACGAGAAGAATAAGAAGGTTAGCCAAGCTATCTTAGCCGTTTTCCGATCAGCCAGCGGCAATGCAAAACTGCAAGAAAAACAAATTACCCAAGAGCAAGAAGCAGGAGTGCTAGCAATTAAAGCATATCAAGACAAGCTATCTCAGTTCAACCCGGAATTGAATTTTAAGTACGGAATAATTGAATCAGGAGGAAATACTTATAAGTTCTTAACTTGTGATGTAGCTGATAAACTGCTGCTACAATTAGAGAACAGACCGACAATATGCAGACAGCTTAACCAAAATATAACATCAATTAAGCAATTAATATCGGACCTGGTCAGGGAATTGAATGCCGATGGAAAAGATGTGCAGCAGGCAATTGTCAACATTTTGCGAGTGTATAGCCAGGATCGCCAATTGTCTCTCGGGGATATTACTCAAGAGAGCGATCGGGGCAAAGAAGCTGTCAAAGCTTATCAAATCCAGGTGGTGGGTTACACAGGCTCCAGTGTGGATGGTATTATCAGTAATGGGCAAAATACATTTAAAATATTGAAGTGTCATGTCGCTGATATCATGGATATCCCCCTGCCAAATAGACCGCAAATTTGCGACTCGGCAAGATTATAAAAATATTAAGAAAATATAAGAAAAGGGACTCTATGAGCAAAGTTTACCATTCAGAGTTAGAATAAGGGGTAGAGAAACCAGTCAAAAACCAGGAATCCTAGGATGGTGGTCAAATGAAAGTCACTTATTTAGCAGCTTTAGCTCTCACAACACCTCTATTCTTGGCCAACCCAGTAAAAGCTGAGAATCCCAATCACGTACAGCAGTTATTATCAACTGGGGAGTGCATGGGGTGCGACCTAGTGGGGGCAGATTTGAGTGGAGAACATCTGATTGGGGCCAATTTGCGCAAGGCGGATCTATCAGGAGCTAACCTGGTAGATACTAATCACCCCCATTGGTATCGGTGGACAAGCTCCAGGAAATGATTTAGTTGAGGAATTTGTCGGCGAATAATTTCTTGTATGTAAAGTGGGTTGCATTCTTTCCACATTAGCTATATCTCAGACCCTAATGGTTTAGTTCTTTTGGTTTGACATATATCATGCAACAACCTTGTCATCTACTTCCATTATATTATCTGATGGAGATAAGCAAAGCAACCCATGGACATTAAATTATTAGTTGTGGATATTGATGGCACTATCGCAGGCCAATCCAATCAAGTCAGCAGGAGGGTAAGGGAGGCCATTGAGGCAGTTCAAAATAAAGGGATTGGGGTAGCCATAGCTACTGGTCGCATGTATTGCTCCGCTTTGCCCTTTCACCGCAGTATTGGCTCCCATCTGCCTGTGCTAGCGTATAATGGAGCTTGGGTACAAAATCCTCTCACAAGGGAAATACACCAACATCTACCTCTGGATACCCCTATAGCCTTACAATTATTGGACTACTTGGAGCAACCGGAACTAATTGACAGGGTTGGGGTTCACTTCTATGTAGAGGATCGCCTTTACGTCCGCAAAATTCTGCCAGAAACGGAAGACTATGCAACTCGTTCTGATGTTGAGGCGATCGCTGTGGGGGATCTAGGTCATCTTCTGGAGGATCAGGTAACTACTAAGGTTTTAGCTCTCTGTCGTGACCCGGAGATCATGGAGTTTCTCAAGGAGGATTTACCTAAACGTTTTCCTCGGGATGGATTTTCTGTTACTCAATCAAATCGC
>JACONB010000237.1 GCA_014323965.1 Prochloron sp. SP5CPC1
CCCATCCTTCCGAGTAGCCCCCACTGCCCGGCCCGCAAAATTATACACGGTCTCTTCTCGATTTCCCCGCTGGTCTACCTCAGCTACCATATGATGGAGGTGGTCGTACTCCCAGGTGCGGGTCGAATTATCCGGGTCGGTAATGGAAATTAAGTTCCCAAACTCGTCATACTGCAACTGTGTTACACGTCCAGCGGGGTCCGTAATTGCAGTTACCTTCCCGGAAGTATAGGTAAAGGTGGTTTTGAGATTTGTTGGCTCTATTATTTCCGTTAAAAGTCCATTTTTATCATAGACATATTGAGTTTTATTTCCGTCAGAGTCCGTCACAGAAGCAAGTTGGTTATTTGCGTTAAATAACTGCACCGTTTTATCCTTTTCTGTCAACCGGAAAGTGCCATTTTGGAGCTTCTCTAGGGTAGAAAATGCTCCAGCAGGCGCTCTATAAGTATCCCCTTCCGTTGACGGTGCTGCAAAAAGTAACTCACTTCCGTCCCCGTCTATCAGTAATATGTCACCATTTTCCGTTTCCACCAATTCTATCAGTCCTGCTAAACTCCAACCACTGCCAAAAGCGCTGTCGATACCATTTATATGGAGTATTTTTCCGGTAGTAGTGGAGGAAGAACCATTAAACTGGTTTCTTACAAACAAACGAATCCCGCTCGTGAGAGAATATTGATAATTTCCCGAAGGAAGATGACTCAAATCTGCTTGAAAAGCAGCTGAAACTGGTCCACTTCCCGGTGTTAATGACCAAAAATGCTCTCCTCCCTGCAAACCATATTCTCCTCCAGCAAAACCAGGTACTTCATAATCAAAATCTTCCCCATGGATGGTTAAAGAAGCAAGTAATCTCAACCTATCTTCAAAACCAGGAGCTAAACGGGAGCGCTCCACATTTTCGTAACTAAAATGCAAAATAGGACGAGGATCTGCCCGCAAAGAATCGTAAGTTAGAGTCAAACCCCGACTTCCTCCCAAAGACTGATAGGTTACTAATTCATGGGTTTCAATTACTGCGCCAGAGTGAAGTTCTACTTCTGAAGTTAAAGGAGCAGGTTTATTGCAACTTTTACATCCAGATTTTTCATTTCTTGGATCTTCATTGGGGTCATTAGGTTCTTTTGGTGGGGGAGTAAAAAAGTGCCAACTACTATTAATAATTCCCCCTTCAATGGTTTCCACCACAGTACCATCTTCAGAAACTCTTCCCACACCAACTTTGTCAAAATCGCCGGTTTCGGGGTTAATGGACCACAGATCCATGAGAGTTCCTGGTGCGTAACCCGCTAAATTAGGTAAACTCAGCGGTGCCGGAGTATTAAAGACCATTTCCCCAGGTTGAATTGTTACTACTAAATCGGGAACTAAATTGGGGGGTAAAGCTGCGGGTGTCAAGTCGTTGGGAATTTGAGTAATACCCAATTTCCCCCTGTACATTTCCCCATTTTCCCTCTCTAAAGACCCCGCCCTCACTACTACCGCAGCTCCAGGAATTGCAGCTGTAGTAACGGTTGTATTTTCCGAAGGGTTGATAGTAACGGCGTTTTCTGTGTCAATTTTCGGGAGGTAAATTGGTCGAGATATGACATTATTTTGCCCTGAATATCCCTCTTGTCCTAATACTAAGGGCAATTTTTCGGCAATATAGGGATAAGTTGCTGCTCCAGAAAGCAAATCTCCCCGCACTATTAGGGTATCCGAAGTCAAAATTCCATCCGTTTCTATGGTGAAATAACCATTGGTGTCGGTGGTAGTTTGTAAATTTCCCACTTCCACCACGACACCCTCTAAAGGCTTTTGCTTCACATTCTCAATTTTACCAGAAATGCGGGTGGTAGTGACAGTATCTGCCACCACTTCTAAGGTAACCTCTTGACTGGTCTCCAAGAAACCATCACTTGCTGTAACTGTAAAAGTGTAAGTCCTTACTTCTTCCGGTGTGGGAGCAAATTCCAGAGTACCATTTCCTTGTAATCCCCCATTAGGCAAGCTTTCTGTCGTTTCTAAGGAGAATGTAATCTTGTTTTCATTACTATCTGATGCAAGTTAAGGTATGGATAACCGCTCCCCTGGTTTCACTGTGAGAGAAGATAGGGTGGGAAAATTGGGTGCTACATTTAGTCCTCCTACTAAGATTTGAGGAGTAAAATCTAACTGCACCAAATTGGAATTGGTGAATTTTACCTCCACGGGAGCCGACAATTGTCCTGTAGATAATCCTCCGGTTGAGATAGCATTTCTAAGACTAACGTAGGGGTTCCCATTTTTATCGGCTCCGGAACGATTCACTAATTCTACCCCTTCCGGGAGATTAGCAAATACAATAACAACATTGCGGGAAATGGCAGGACCATTATTCTGAATTTGAACTTCAGTAGTATACTCCCCAGTGGCTACGTTTAGTTTTTGGTTTTGGAACAATATTGCTACATTTTCAGTTTCGGTAAAACCAGTTAATTCCAGTTCCTCCCCTGGTATAACTGGGGAGTTAGGGGGGAAAGTTGGTGAAACTGTCCCTTCTTCTTCTACTACATTTTCCAAATTACTAATTTCGATTAAACTCCCAGTGTCTCCGTCTTGGTTTAAGAGTTGGAACACTAACTCACTATTCCCATTTTCGGGGAAGGAAGTCAAGTCAATTGCTACTTTCTTTCCGTCGTAAGTCACTAAACCAGGGGTATAAGAAGGTCTGGTTTCGGTGACGGAGAAGAGATTTTGGTTTTGGAGGGACAGTATAAAGGTATCGGCTAATTTTCCTGTAGTATCACTCCTATCCCAATTACTCTCCAAGTCAAATTTCAGAGTTCTGGTTCCCTCTTCTACCCCTAATTCCACAGTTTTGGTGCCTTGAACTACAAAACTATCCCGTTTTTGTAATACAACTGTATTATAAGTAGTTATTCCCCAACCTGTTGTGTCCTCAGGGGCTACTAAAATGGTATCGTCCACTACAAATTCTCTTGTTTTTGACGTGAAATTTCCGGCAATATCGTACCCAGTGAGAAGGAGGGTGTGATTTCCTGTGGTGAAAATGGGTAAAGGGGCGTCAAATTTGCCATTTTCCTCCAGGTTTAGGGTAATGGGAGTACCTTTATTGAGAATAAACTGCAATTTGGCCGATACTTTTTCGTTAACAAACGTTGCCATTAGTTAACAAATGCTCTGAGTAATATACCCAGAGCTCCATTAATATCGCGATTCATCCAGGTGTTAGTCAGTTTTGACGGAATAAGTCGGGCCCGGTGGTGTCGAGGATAAAGGTTAGGTGGAAGGTGGGGGATTTTACCCCTTTTGGCCACCATCCGCATTGGGGTTATTGGGATTTAATTGCTTACCGCGATTGCCTTGGGCTTGGTCATATTGCTTATTAGTGCCGCTGGTGCCTTTGTTTGGATTTTGCTGGTTAGCACGGTTATCGTTGGGGTTAATTTTTTTGCTCATGATACCTCCTAAATTTTGACTCTGACATATAAATAAAAAGGGGCTGGGGGGGCGGTCAAAAGTAGTTGATCTCCTAAACCGCCCTAGCCATGCGCCCCCATGTGTCAGTCTAATCTAATCTACTCTATCTTCATTATACCTAAATTTGAAAATGTCAATCCGTATTTTTACTTATATCACCAAAATACTTGTAGAGGCGCATAGATGGTAGCGCCCCTACATATCATACACAACTAAAGTATTTAGCACCAGGGTGATGAGCAATAATTGCTGTGGTAGACTGTTCTGGATAAAGTTGTTCGCTCTCGTCCATATACAAATCAATGCGATCGCTATCCAATAAGGTCAATAATTGATACTGGTCCTGAATATTAGGACAAGCAGGGTAACCAAAACTGTAACGCTGCCGTTTGCACCGCTAAACCGTGATAATAGAGATAATGGGTATACTCATCATTTGTAAATAATTCCTGTCCATATTCCGTGGCAATTTTCCCTACTGTTACTGCTTGCATAGGAAAAACATCAATGATTTTTGAGTCTATGTCGGCAAAAAAATCGGCGATACACAATCTTTTGTTCGACTTTTGTCTCGGAAAGGAAAAACTCCCTACCACCTTCTTCTCTTCAGAGTGAGCCAAATCGTAAATTAACAAGTCATTTCCCGAACTTTGACAGGGGAAATAACCGTAAACCACTTGAGGTTGCAGCAAGTTTTCCGCAATCACTCGTTGTTGCCATTCTGCTAATATAGGATAAACTTTTTCCTGTAAAAACCCCTCATATTCTTCTTTGGACTGTCCTTTGGGCTTGCGAAACTGCCACTGTCCTGCTATTAATGCTTGTATATCCAGATACTCAAATACCTCCCACAAGGGAATATCTGCTCCTTCCAATATTTTTGTGCCCCAAAATGGTGATGTAGGGCGTTCCACTTCTAATGTTACTGCTTCAGAACGCCTTGTGTCTATCTCTGCACTATCAGTATCTTTATCACTAGTACTGCTAGGGCGCACAACCTGTGGCGCAGTGTGATTATCTTCTGGAAATCCTTGAATATCATCCCATTCTTTGGCAACTTTCGCACTCATCAATTTATCCATGAAATACAAATCCGCAAAAGCATCTTTTCCATATATAACCCGCCCCTGATAAACATCCTGACAGTCTTGATACACAAATTTAGGAGTCAGAGCAGCACCGCCTAAAATCACCGGCACTGTAATGCCTTTTGCATTAAAGACACTCAAATTCTCCTTCATAAAAGCCGTTGACTTCACCAGCAACCCACTCATAGCGATACAGTCTGCTTGGTGTTCTTCGTAAGCTGCGATAATATTCTCTATTGGTTGTTTTATCCCTAGGTTAACCACTCGGTACCCATTATTGGTAAGAATAATATCCACCAAATTTTTGCCAATATCATGGACATCTCCTTTGACAGTTGCTATGATTAAAGTACCCTTAGCATTAGAGGCTGTTTCTTCTTTTTCCATGAAAGGTTCTAAATGAGCTACTGCTGCTTTCATCGTCTGAGCTGACTGTAACACAAAAGGTAATTGCATTTGTCCGCTCCCAAATAATTCCCCCACTATTTTCATCCCATTTAAGAG
>JACONB010000238.1 GCA_014323965.1 Prochloron sp. SP5CPC1
ATCAGCATAAGATTTGCTCGTCACCTGACAAAGCACCCAATTATCCCTACCAGCATAGGCCAAAACAACCGCAGGGCGGAACTTTGACTGTGAGAGGTTTGAGAACGGAAAAGGGACGAGAACTACCGAACCAGTTGTAGGTGTAACCATGCCTCATCCTCCTCTGGACGCAACCAGTCTTCAGCGAGGGCTTGCTGGCTCAGTAGTGCTGTTGCTAAGACGGACGTAATCGGCTCTTCTTCCATAATGGTAACGAGAGCGACGGATTCCAGTAGCTGGACATTACCATTTTTATCAATGACGGCTTCGACTGTTTTGCTCATTCTTGATTATCTCAGAGGGAGATAAAGCACCTATCCTTCCCATTCCCCTTCAAAACTAGCTTCGGCAATCAACAGAATCTCTTCAATTGCCAAACCTATAGGAACACTTCGACTAATCTCAAATACTCCTGGCATTGCGAAGCCAGCTTGGACACGCTCATAGGCATATCGGGTCATTGTCTCTACCGATTTTGTTGTGCTGCCCATTCCAAAATTACTCTATCATCCGTCTGAGATAGAGCAACATCCTGAACTCGAACAATATCAAGATTAGCATTGCGCCGAAGAATACCTCGAACAATCTGGTTATTTAAATTCTCGTCGGAGACAAAACGCAGCATTTCAACTTGACTCTTGCTGAAATTGTCTTGCCAGAAGGCGATCGCGTATTCCGATAGGATTAAAACAGCGTTCATTCTCTTGACGAACTTTAGCAGCACGCTGTTGCCGAATTTTCAGGTAATTATCTACCTCAGCCTGATGGCGAAGATAGTATCCGATGACGGAATATATATCTGAAAGCTGGAGTGAGGGATACTGCTCAACAATCTCTTCTGCTGTAGCACCCTCTAAAAAAGCCGTAACTACGGTATCAAGTGTTACACGAGTTTTGCCAACACGCACAACACCATCAGCATTGGTGAACAAGGGGGGTGGATCAGTTACAACAGCTAAAGGCATGGGCAGTCAGGGAAATAGTTTTAACGGGTAAGTAACGATATGGATATTATAAAGGATAGCACAACGAAACCCAATTTGATAAAATATAAGAGTCGTGAAAAGGACTTATATCTATTAATCTACAGGTTATGCTTGAACCCAGCTCAGAAGGAGAATACACAGTATTTGTCCCATCTCTCCTTGGTTGTATTAGTGAAGGAGACAGCATTGATGATGCACTTTCCAATATTACTGATGCTATCGAGTTATACCTTGAGCCAACTGAAGACAGCTTGAGTTTGGCTGAGGGAGCGATTATTTAGGAAGTAGTTTTGTGAGCCAAGTCCCTAGTTTACCTTTTTATATTTGCCAGCAGCAGGAATGGGATTTCCTTGTTGCCGATAACTTTCTTTAACCCCTTCCCATGCCATATGTAGTTCTTGCAATGCTTCTTCGGGAGTTTGGGCGAAAGCAGATACATATCGTGTTCCTTTTGGAGAATACCATATGCGATAGCTTCCATTTAATCTTAGCCAGTAGTTTGTTTAATCGTCCCATATACCTTGGCCAGCTCTAATATCTCACTGCACTCTTCGAGATTTGATTTATTTTACTATTCCGGGAATTGACAAGAAGTAGAGAGTTTCCTAGGAGAATAGCATTGCTGCACTCCCCCGTAATTAAAACTGGTTCATGGTTTCAAGTTCAAGTTATTTTGAACTTCATTTACTGGCAGAGTGGACATTGGTAAGATGTCTGATACGGTAGCAAATGGTTGTCAATCTGTCAAGATTTGCTAAAATGTGATTGTTCATCCAAAGTGTCAAATGAGGAAGAGGATGAGTACTAAAATTGCAACGGCTCTTTATGAGCGTGATTACAATCTCTGGCTGGAGCAGATTCTTCAGCAGTTGCGCCATTGTGCTGCTTCTGGGGATGGGGCTTTTGAAGGGATTGATCTGAAAAACTTAATCGAAGAATTGGAGAGTATGGGAAGGAGCGAAAAGCGAGCAGTTTATAGCAATTTGAAAATTCTGCTGATGCACTTGCTCAAGTATAAATATCTACCTGAAAAGCGCTCTAATAGTTGGCGGAGCACTATCCGAGAACATCGACAAAGACTGGAAGAAGCTTTTGGAGATAGCCCTAGTTTAAGAAACTACTTCACTGAGGTATTCCATTCATGCTATCGAGCTGCACGGGAGTTAGCAGCAGAGGAGACAGGATTAGCATTAGATGCTTTCCCCACTGAAGTTTCTGAAGAAGCAGTTTTGAATCCTGATTATTTACCGGAATGAGAAGGAGAAATGTGAGTTTCATTCTTCAATTAACTCTCTTTCAACAACTTTACCTGCTTGCGCTGATTGAATTGAACCAAGAAGATGAGCTGCATTAGCAGGATTTGACAATAGATAGAGTGTTTCTTGCCATGCTGTAAATTCGTTCAAAGACATTAAAACAGCTCTGCTACCCTTATCATTGCAAAGAATCGTAGGTTGCATATCTGTAATGACTCTTTCAATCAAGTCATCTAAATTCTCTCTTGCTTGTTTCGTTGTCATTGCATCCATTCTATCTTCCTTTCTTTTGTCAGTATCACGTAAATTATAATTTTTGAACTGCCGATAAACGTCTATGGCTGCTAATAATTATAGCAATACACAGTTGAGTGTGGAGAAGAAAATAATGCTCACATCAAAATCCTCTCTTAAAGTTGGAGATATCGTCTATAAATGAAACGTCGTCACCAATTTAATACTTCTAAAGTGGAAAATTTTTTGCATTGAATATGTTAATGACTCCTACGAAAAATGCAATTAACGGAAGAATAGTTTCTGGCATGATTCTCTCCTTATCTAGATACCTTAACTTTGTCGGAGCATTAACAACCCACCCTACTGAAATTTTTCTAATAACCAGGCGCTGACTCTACTGTGATTGCTTTGTCGGGTGCGTCTGAGGGCTTCTTCTAAGACAGCAATTTCTAACTCTGGTAAAACTAAGGATTTTCTAATTCTTCGACTTCCTTCTTTTTCTACTGTAAAGGCAATAATTTCAACATTTTTGACATCTACAATCCAATATTCTGTAACTTCTAAGTCTTCATAAAGAAGCCGTTTTGCTCCTAAATCATCCGCTAAAGAAGTATGGGCAATTTCTATCACTAAGGTTGGGGGAGGATAGGTATCTAATTTAATGATACTAGTTCCATAGGGAACAGCATTGGCTGTTTTACCGATATAGAAGGATAGATCTGGTTGAGAGCTTTTATGTCCTGTTTTATGGTAAGCACAGTTATCATGACCATTTAATTCAATTTTATTAAAGGCTGCATAAAGATGTATGGCCAGAGTAATAATAGAATGGTCGCAAGCGTGATCGTGTCCAAGAGGTGACATTTCAATTCTCAGTTTTCCGTTGTTGTAGTAGAATTTAGCTTTTGTGTAATCGGGATTTTCTGTCGCTTGGAGATATTCGTCCCAAGTTGCTTTTATCCAAGTATCTGTGGTGGGTTCGAGGGAAATGGCCATTTATATTACCTCCTTTGTTGCTATTCCTTTGTACATGTAGCCGAGAAATTTTGGGATCTTGGGAGCGTAAAACTTGGTCATGGTTAGATGGTTGAATTTTGTCTCTATTAATTGTTGCATATTGCGGTTTAGATGACAACCATCTGCTATAATCTTCTGTAACGAGGTTAAACGATGCTGCCAAATTTGGATTTTCCTTTCCTCACTCAGCCCATGTTCGATGAAAAAGAATTTGCCTTCAGGTTTGAGTATTCGATGGATTTCGGCAATCGCCTGCTCTACTTTCTGAATGCTGCACAATGTCCAAGTACAAACAACGTTATCAAAACTGTT
>JACONB010000239.1 GCA_014323965.1 Prochloron sp. SP5CPC1
ACAGCGCGGATAATGCTTTCAACGTCTTCTTCCGAGCGTCCCGGAATCAGTTCTATGGGATCTGTATCTTCAAATAGGCTGACACCTAATTGGGATGCGGGTCCAAAAACCATCTAATGTCTCCTTGACAGGAATAAAGTTTTTTTGGGAAAAGTGTTTTTATTTTCTTGACAAAATTTTACAAGCTTCTCCTCTAATATGAGAGATTCTGATCGCTTGTAAGCTGGAAAAGGCTAACGGTAATTATTACCCATGGACTATGCCCATGGCAAATTTTCCTTATCCAATCCTGAGGTTAAGGGCTACCGTGGGTGTTCGGTAACACCTTGACAAACCCATTTATACTATGCTGCTCGACTCCTTATTATCAAGAATTGTAAAGTTTGTTGCTCTTCTGTGGAGATGGCAATTGTACCTTGGGTGGTTGCGTTACACAACGCTTTGTTGATAAAATGTAATATTTGGTTACCGGGGGCTGGGCGACCCCTTCGGGATCCGCGAAGCGGCGCGCTTCCTCCTCTCCTACCACCAGTCATAAAATTAACTTATCTATTTCCATGAACACTCACTTACTTTAACAAAAACTAAATTAGTTTATTGATTATTTTTTTCTCTATCGCAAGCCTATGGGTTGTTTACAATAAACTGTAATCTATTCAGAAAACTAACCATGACATCATCCCTCTACGACACAGACTACAATCAATGGATACAAGAAACTGTCCAACAACTGCAAAACCGCAACTTCGATCCCATAGATTGGGAAAACTTAATCGAAGAATTAGAAAGCATGGGGAAAAACGACAAACGCGCTTTGATTAGTCTGTTAACCCGTCTTCTAGAACACCTCCTTAAATTGTCCTACTGGGAATCAGAAAAACCCAGATCTGGAAATCACTGGTCATCAGAAATCGTTAACTTTCGCGCCAAAATTAAAACCCGCATCGAAGATAGTCCTAGTTTTCGTCCTCAAATGGAAACCTTCTACGAAAAAGCCTATCCTGTCGCCCTAAAATCTGTCTCCAAACTTTTTTCACTTCCTCCAGAAGCTAATATTAGTCTTTCCCAAGCATTAGATGAAGACTGGTTTCCTAATGAATAAAATCTTGGTTAACCCATGACCTACACTGAAGACAACCTCGTCGCTTTATGCTATTTTGGGAGAGTAAACAAGCTAAATTATAAAGATGAAAAGACTTTTGCCTTAATGTTAAAAGCTGCTAATCGCCCCCAGGGAAGTGTGTTAAATCAAAATAATCTCAATTCCTTTCCCTGTGAGGATTTAAAAGTTATCGATGGTTTGTGGATGAAATATAGTCAAGGTCGTTTTGGTATCTCAATCCAAAGACAAATCTGGGAAGAAGTGAGCAGGAAGGCTGAGAATATTCAGGATGTTTACCGTCAGTTTGGTCAAAGGGTAGGCTGGATTGAATCTACCCCATCAGGAAATCCCATTATAATACAGGATGATATAGACTATAAACTGTCTGCTCCCCCAGGACATCTTCCTGTTTTTATCTCATCCTATACTTTGGAGCATGGTTGGAGTGATTGGGGTCGTCATACCCATCGAGATGTTACCTTTTCTAGGGCTGGTCATTGCGGTATTTGAGAGGGAGCTGATTTAACATCTAAGATAATCCCCATTGGGTGCAATCGTATAATCACAATCAGCGCCATCCATATTAACACCAGTCATATTAACACCAGTCATATTAGCACCAACAAAATTAGCATATTCCAAATCAGCCCTAATGAGGCTAACACGGGTTAAATTTGCGTTTGCTAGGTTAGCGCTCTCCAAGTCAACATTATTCATCTTAGCATTGCTTAAGTTAGCTCCAGTTAAATTGACATTCTCTAAATCTGCATTATTAAGTATAGCTCCACTTAGGTTAGCTTTGATTAATCTTGTGTACTCTAAATCAGCAGAACGCAAATCAGCACCACTCAAATCAGCATCGCTTAAATTTAGATTGCTTAAATCTGCTCCAGTCAAATCACATCCGGGACAATTTCTGGTTCGCTTCAATCGTGCCACATGGTCGGGGTTTTCAGCATGAGTTGGAAAGGTCAAACCAACAACAGCTAAGAGGGCGAAGGTATTAGTCAAAGCCTTGGATTTCATTATTAATCCCAATTTGTTTAATAACACTAATATCTTACCAACTGCATCACAGAGAATGACCAAAAATTAACATTTCTTAATATTTCATCTGGCAGGGTAAGATTCAATGTCTGGGTTGTACAAAGTATTCTCAAGGGCTTGTTTCGGATCGAGAGCGGCAATTATGGAGACAAAAGCACCCAAACCCAAGACATTAAAATTGCAAAAGCCTATTGGAAGGACTACTTAACTAATGAGAAAATACAAAACTTTACATGAAGCAACCAAAGAATATTTCATGAAAAATCCTGAAGAAATTGACAATTTTATTCTCGAAATTTTTGAGGACTATGCTAAAGACGGGGATTCGGCTGCACTACTTTCTGAACTACGAGTCATTGCTAGTGTCAAAGGTATTTCTTATCTGGAAGAAGATTCCGAGATGACCCCGCAGGAATTGGAAAAAGACCTTTCTTGCAAAGAAAACCCACCCCTTGATAGTGTACAGTCCATTATGCAGGCAATAGGTTATCAGCTTATGCCCAAACCTATAGCCAAAACATAGGGTGGGCAATTAGAGAAGTTTTTTGGATTCTATAATGGGAGTAAATTGTTGATTGCCCACCTTACCAACTGGTCACTGTTTCTGTTCTACTCCAAAACCAACTAAACCCACTGTTTCCAAAGGTTGTCCTTCAGGAGGACGGAGGTAATTGAGAATTTTACGAATCCGCAAATTGGGATTAATCAGGGTAATAGAATCCACCGATACAACCCGAGTATAATAAGTTGTCATGAGCAATTCTTGACTGTTGGTATCAAAGCGAAAATGAGATACAATGGGTTTGGCTTCTTCATAAGCTCGATCCCGCAGATAATCTCCTTCTAAAAAGGGGGCGTTTTCTGCTTTGAGGACGAACAGGAAGTTCAATTCTTGGGATACCTCTTCCCCTGTTTCTGAAATGGTATGAAAACCAAGATTATATCCCGGAAGACTCTCTAGTTCTGGTTGCTCAGGATATTTATTATCTGCTAAAACCTTGGCTTTTCCCTCAACATGCAAGGGTTTGATGTTAAATTCAGTGTGGGAGCGCTCTACCTCTTTCTGAGTCAGATAGTGATAGGTACGCTCAGTTTGCCATTTACCCACGCAACAGGCAAAAAAATCTTGAAACTTGGCTTTATCCACCATTGGTAAGTTCTATTTTAAATATACTATCCTTAGGTTTACCAGCAATAACTGTTTCCCAACCAATAGAGGTGAGAAATTGTGCCCCTGAAGCTGTTTCTACTACGTCTACACCCCATTCTCCCAGTTGGAGAGAGTGGGGGGATGAACTGGTAGCAGGAGTTGTCTTCTTACCTCCTAAGATAAGGATATCAGCCATGGGCACATCTTTACCTTTCTGAGTGAGGCGTTTTTGTAATAAAGCTTGACCACACATTTCCCCTACTTGAGAGGGAGATAGTTCTTCTTGGGGAAATATAAGCTCTACTATCCAATGAGGGTTATTCACCAGACTACAAGCAATATGCTGATTATAACTCAATCCTTCCTTAAATACTTGGGTAAATTCTTCCCGGCTCAGTTCGGGTAAGATTTCGGAGGATATATCGAAATTATGGGAGAGCAACATTCTGACCATTGGGCTTTAAGATATGACTGGACTATTTGAAGGACTTGAGTTTACCAATTAAATGGTCGAAATAGGGGGAAAGGGAGTCTTGCTGTTGGGAG
>JACONB010000240.1 GCA_014323965.1 Prochloron sp. SP5CPC1
CCATCGCCGACTCCAGCACGGGTCAAGACGCATTCCGACCCAAATTTACGGGCAAGGAATACGACAGCAAGAGCGAACTCTACTACTTCGGTGCTCGCTACTACGACGGACATTTGGGGCGCTTCCTCAGTCCCGATCCAGCGCGTCAATACTTCAGCCCCTATGTTTACGGCAACGGCGATCCCCTCAGCGGCATCGATCCCAACGGGGCACAATTTATTACCCTATTAATAATCGGGATTGGGGCCCTAGTGGGCGCTTATATGGGCGGTGCAGCCGTCAACCACAGCTATAACCCGGCGAGTTGGGATTGGAGTTCCGGCAAAACCTGGGGAGGAATTTTAGGTGGTGCGGCGCTCGGTGGTGCGGCAGCCGGAGTAGGCGCTGTTGCTGGGGGCGCCATCGCCGCAGCGGGACTGGGAACCATCGGCACGGCAGCGGCAGAGATGGCAGTTGCCGGAGGAGTGATGGGAACGATGAATGCTTCCTTCACGGCCATGGCAGGAGGCAGCATCGGTGACGTTGCTAAATCCTTTGGCATCGGCTTCGGCATGGGGGCGTTATTTGCAGTTCCCGGAGTAGGTCAGGTGGCTTTTGCCGGTATGGTGGGTTACGATACCTACAAAACCATCGCCGATCCGTCTGTCGGAAATGGCATTCAGTTAGGAATTGATATTCTGTTCTTGGGCATGGAAGCCGGAATGCGCCTGAGTGAAGGGGGCAGGGAGTACAAGGAAGTCGGCGGTTGTGCTTCGTTTGTCGCGGGTACTGAGGTGGCTACCGCTGAAGGCGAAAAGGCAGTGGAAGAGGTTGCCGTTGGCGATACCGTCCTTGCCTATAATGAGGAAACGGGAGAGGAAGGGGAATATCCTGTCTCTCATCTGTTTACTCGCATCGCCCCTGAATCCCTCGTCGTGACGGTGGGAGAAGAGGCGATTACCACTACCCCAGAACACGAGTTTTATACTTCTAACGGTTGGGTTGAGGCTGAAGACCTGAGCGTGGGCGACACCTTAGTTCGACTCGGTGGAGAAATCGCCACTGTCACTGACTTAGAGTCTCACCAAGACAGTACGCGGGTTTACAACTTCGAGGTGGATGAGGCGCATACTTATTATGTGTCAGGTAAAGGACTGCTTGTGCATAATATGTATGAATGTAGTGCGCAAGGAGTTAAGGACATAAGAAACAATCCTAACGAGAAGTTTAAGATAGGAAGGAAAAGAAATGTCGCGATTGGTAAGTTAACTGATCGCGAAGGTAAGGTGCTTTACAATGAATATGCAGTAGCTGGAGAGCAGGCGCAAAGAGGAGTAAGACTTCAAAACGACGCGAGAGCATTCACACCTATTGAGATTAATGGTGGTGAGAATAGAGCTTGGGACTCAGAGGTTCATCTTTTAGAAGATCTGCACAACAAAATAAAATCAAAACCAGAATACCAAAAAGGGAATCTAGAATTATATTCGGAAAGGGACTACTGCCTTAGTTGTCAAGGCATAATCGATCAATTTAGCCGCAAATACCCCCAGATAAACATAAAAATGTACTATGGTGATAGCCGACAAAATTCATATTCCATTGAGAATGGTATGAGGGAGGCACATTTTAAATAATGAGTCGGAAGTAAACCTGTGTCCGTACAAAGATCAAGAGGTACAATGCAATCAATTCTTTCAAAATTTCAAAACCAACTTCTTGAAACTGCCCTTGCCAGTTCAGAGGAGATTCAGGGTTGTAGTGCAGAGGAAATAGAAGTCATAGAATCAAAATTCAAACTTCAATTACCCGCTACCTACAAAGATTTTCTACGAATATGTGGCCATCGAGCCGAGAAATTTTATGCAGGTACAGATATGTTCTACCCAGATATTCTCGAACTTCGTGCCTATGCAGAAAATCTTTTAAAAGAAAACGAGGTTGACTTCCAGTTGCCAGACGCAGCGTTTGTCTTTTCAATGCACCAGGGATATCAGTTTGATTACTTTCATACAGAACCTCAAGATGATAATCCACCAGTCTACTATTACTTAGAAGGAGAAAAGCTGCCCAAAAAAATCAGCGAGTCTTTTTCCTCGTTCTTACTTCAAAGTGTGGAAGATCATGTCAGAATATTACAATAAATTCGCAGAATTTAACCCTTGTCCCAGAGCATTGGTAACGGCAATTTGAGTGAGCAAGAAAGACTATCTTGGTCGCACCTCCAATTGTTACGCGATCACGCAATTCAATGATGGCAGCACCAAGGTTTGCGCTTGTCCCAGTGATCGCGGATCTTGTAGGTTGGGTTGAGGTAACGAAACCCAACATCTTAGACATTAGCAATCCACCATAGGAACGACAAATCAACTCTATGCCTCAGTCAGTCCATTAGGGTGTGTTAGCGCCAGCGTAATGCGCTACTCAATACGTTACTTTGCGCCAAAATCTTGCTCAATTTTTTCTTGTACCCAAAGATTGAGGAGAGAAAGCCCATGATATAAAAAGACTCTCCCGCACCGCGTAGCGGATCCGCTTCGCGGGTCGCACCTCCAATTGTTCCGCGATCGCGTCGAAGCGATCGCGCAATTCAATGATGGCAGTGATGCTACAATAACTATCGGTTCAAAGCAATGAGATCGCGATCGATTGTCAACTAACAATACAAAAGCATAAATTTATATTATGCTTAATATAAACTAGTATCAAAAAAGTTATGTTACATGAATATATCCTTAACCCCAGAGCTGGAAGAACTTGTTAACGAAAAGGTAAAAAGCGGCCAATATCAGTCCGCTAGCGAGGTGATAGGTGTTGGGCTGCGATTGCTGGAAGAACGCGATAGGCTCAATCAAACCCGTCTGGCTGAGTTGAAAGAGAAAATTCGCGTCGGCATTGAAGCAAGCGCACCGCGTAGCGGATCTCTTCGAGATCGCGGTGAAGTTGTAGATGGCGAAGCAGTATTTGCCGAACTGGAAGAGGATATTTGCCGAATTGAAGCGGGAATAGGGCGAAATCGCCATGGCTTTGAACCCGGATTCTGATTTTTTATCGCCCCATTACAATGGGCATCGAGATTGTTCGCGTCGTCAGCGGCTACCGAGACTTAGATTCTCTGTTTCCAACTGAGGAGGAAACTTAAAGCCAGGGTCGCGTATAGTTGCTGTTCTCTCCCCAACTTATATCATATCCGTATAATTGACCAAAATAAGTGTAGGTTGGGTAGAGCGCTGTAGGGGCGTGGTGCTGTTGGGTTTCGTTCCTCAACCCAACCTACAGTTTCTGAATTTTTTATTATAAGCATTTAACCGGATGTGATATTAACTATGAGTACAATTACAAAACTGCCCACAGATACTTGGGTAATCGCAACTTGGGAGGAATATCTCGAAGCCACAGAAAATCCCGATTACACAAAAGCCAAGTTCTACTATAACAATGGAAGAGTAAGAATTGAAATGTCACCCCTGGGACACGACCATGCTTGCGACCATTCTATTGTTAATCATGGCATCCATCTTTATGCAGGCTGCAAAAATATTGACTTAAATGGTCACGATAACTGTACCTACCATAAAACAGGTTGTAAAAGCGCTCAACCCGATCTATCCTTCTATATTGGGCAAACAGCGGATGCCATTCCCTATGGTACGAGTATTATTCAACTGGATCTTTATCCTCCCCCAACTTTAGTTGTAGAAATTGCCAATACTTCTCTTGCAGATGATCAAGGAGAAAAACGACTTCTTTATGAGGATTTGGCAGTCCAAGAATATTGGATTGTGGATGTAAAAAATGTTAAAATCATCGCCTTTACCATTGAAAAAGAAGGCAGTCGCAGAATTAAAACATCGGCAGTTTTACC
>JACONB010000241.1 GCA_014323965.1 Prochloron sp. SP5CPC1
CTTGGTTAAAATCCTCAATCGCCCCCTTATAGTCTCCTTTTGCCAACTTCTGACAACCGTGATTAAACCATACCTGTGCAAACAGTTCAGACGCCTTTTGGCTCATGATCCCTCCTTATTCTCTTACAAATCTAGTATAACTCTTTGCGTCTTTGCGCCTTTGCGCGATTTGATAAGGTAGCCCGCAATTCATTCGCGGGCAGAGGGATCGACAGTAAATCTATTTCAGCACAAACACTCGCGCTTGTTCTGGTTCTAAATGAATAAAAAGAGAACCATCAATAGTACCGCGATCGCCCCTTCATAGTCCTTCAAGGCTTTCCGAGCATTACCTCGGTTCAAGTAGGCAGTGTCATCGTTAGGACGAAGGTTAATAACTTCAGTGTAATCGGCGATCGCCCCGTCATAATCTCCTTCCTTGTACTTCTTCTCACCTCGTTCCGGGTAAATCAAACCCCGGTTGTAGTAAGCAGCGGCTAAGTTAGGATTAATATCAATAGCTTTATTGTATCCGAACACAACACATCCTTGCTTTTTTCTTTCTCAACGTCGCTAATCCTTATTCTTGCAGAAATTCATTCTCTTCATAGAAAGTATCAAACTGCTCTCCTGCATATAATTCCCATTTATCCCCCTCCTCTTTTCCCAGTATTTTTCCACTAGCATCGAGATAAAATATTCTACCATCGTTAATTACTATTACGAACCGATTGGTATTGTCTTCCCACTTTACCGAGGTTATTCTTCTTCCTTGGGGAAGAATAGTTCTGTACCATTTATGTGATCCCTTGGGCACTTGTCCGTGATATGGTGGTGCTTGCCCTTCTACATTCGATGCATCCAACAAGAAAATAACAGAATGATATAAAGAATTTTTACTTCCTTCAAAAATTTCCCTAAAGTTATTGTTTACACCATAAACAACAATGAAAGTTGATCCTTCTGTTAATACATCTTTTAATAGGCGCAATTTTGACAAGCGTCCTGGATGCCAGTAATCACCTGTCTGCTCCCCTTGGAAATTGAATATAAGTATTCGCGAAGCAAACCATATAGGATCTTGAGCTAGTACAACTATCTCTTTCTTACTGTCACCAGTGACATCCTGCACTAACAATTGGACTATTGCAAATTCATCCGACCTTGATCCATTGAAAGGAAAGAATTGTGAATATGTGTTGACATTCCAACGTTCGTTTCCGCTTCTGTCAAAGACTACAACATGTCCGGGAATCCTGCCAGTTTCTCCAAACCCCATGATCAACTCATTTCTATTATCTCCATCTATGTCCTCAACAACATATTGTGTTATTTGTGTTTGGAGATCCTTTTCCCATAAAGATTCTCTCTTTTTATTCAAAACTTCAAACTTAGTCTCAGTAACTTCAATAGTATTGATATTGGTATCTTTCTTAAATACTTCAATTATATCCTCAGCAAACAAACTTATCCAAGCTGCTAATACTGTTATGCCTGTCCACTGAGTTATTTTCCTGACAGTTTTAACTTTTTTTGTATCCATTACTAATCTCTTAGATGCTTGGTTTGAATTTGATAAGGTAGCCCGCAATTCATTCGCGGGCGGGCAGGGGGAGCAAGAATAAACCTATTTTAGCACAAACACTCGCGCCTGTTCTGGTTCTAAATGAACAAAAAGGGAACCATTAATAGTACCGCGATCGCCCGTTTCCACCTCCTCATACCTCTTAAGAGCTGGTAACCTCAAAGGAAAATCTCCCCCATGAGTAGAATAAGCATATAAAATGCTGGCACAATCATCCCCAGCATCGCAATTATTAGGTTCCCGGAGCATGAACAGATCCTCTGAACGACTAGAAGATTTGGGATAAACAAACCTCGTCTCCCCATAGCGCAAAACTGGATATTCACGACGCAAATGAGCCATCTTTTTAGTAGTTTCGTAAGTAGTAGCCTTCCAACCCGGACTTTCTGAAGTAATCATCATGGGGCGATTAAAAGGATCCCCCCCGATACCAAATAACCCTTCATGTTCAGGGTGATAGGGAACAGCTAAACCAGTTTCCTCCCCGTACATTACCAAAGGAACCCCACGAGCAGTAAACTGGAACTTAATCAGACTCTCATAAGCTTCATCGGACATTTGGGGATAGAAAGTCCTCACCCTGGGTTGGTCGTGATTTTCCACAAAAGTCACCCACCCTTTTGCTTCTTCATCGGTAACCAACTCCAAGGAACTGCGGGGAATCTCCAGGGTTTGGGCAGGATTCAAAATTTTGTGTCCAAGTCGTTGTATTGGGTTCTCATGGTAATGAGTACCTTTCCTTCCTAGAGTCAGTTCTCGCAAGATAAAAGCACGTCCATCCCAACCCCTATCTTGAGCAAAAAAACGTCGCGCAGCTTCGCTCAAATTAAAGTCAAATTGAGTAATATGTTCCGTTTCCTGCAAAAACTTAATACTGGGAGGATAGCGATAACCCCCACTAAAAAATTCCCCAATTAAAACAGCATCGGGATTAATATCCAACACAGTTTGTTCAAATTTGCGCCAAAAACGCTCATTCACGTGTTTAACTGCATCTAAACGAAAACCAGCTAATTGATAACCCCCTTCATTTAAAGTCAGCCAAAAACGAGCGCAATCCAGGAAATATTGTTCTACCTGAGGAGCATCCTGATTAATATCAGGCATGCCACCACTAATTTGCCCTTCTTCCAACAACTCCTTACTGGCATTCCCAAAATCCCAGATAATTTGAGGAGGATGAAACCATCCATCTGGATCTCGTTCTCCTGTTTTAGGATCCCAATGGGTTGCCACTAACTCCCCATGACGGTAAATATTGCCATTATCTGCAAACCAAGATTCCCCAAAGAGAAAACCCCCAGCACCAATTTCTGGTGGTTCCGTAGAAATGTGTCCCGGAGAAGTTTGGTTCATAGTGATATCTAAAATTACCCCAATACCCCGTTTTCCTGCTTCATCTAAAAGTTGGCGGAAAATCCCATACCGATCCCCCTCTGGTTGGCGAAAATGCTCATCGATTTCATACCAATCCTTCGTCCAATAACCATGGTAAGCAGAGGAAACCCGACTATAAAAAATATTCTCCTCCTTCACCTCATCCTCTTTCGAGCGATGCAAATAGTTCTTGATATCAGGATGATAGAAAATGCCATTCGCATTATCTTGAATCGGGGAAAGGATGATTTTCGTCACCCCCAAGTCTTGGAGATAATCCAGCTTTTCGACGATACCCTTCAAATCTCCTCCCCAATACATTGCCATATAACTGTGGGTGGAGTCATAAGTATGACGGAGCAACAGTTTATTCATTTCATTGTAGAGGTGTTGCTCCTTACTTTCCTCTGGTACATCAGTAAAAGCAAAATTGGGAATATTGTTCTCAGTTTCCCCATCAAAAAACCTATCTACCACAATGTAATAAAGAACGTCATTCTTTAAATTTCCCGGAACTGAAATTGGTTCCTCAACTGCTAATGCTGGGTTTCCAAGCAGGGTAAGAGCTAAAAGCAAAGTGAAAAAATGTCTCAAATAACCTCTCATATATCTTAGTGTTTGGTGTTTAGTCTCGCGCAAAGGCGCAAAGGCGCAAAGGGGTGTTATAAATGGAACCTATAGAAGTAAATTTAAATCAAAATACTCCCACTTAGGGCGCACTCTCTATGGTACAACTATAAATTATAGTTTAATTTTTGTCAACCACCTCCTGAATATTTATTTTTTTTGGTAGACAATGTTACTTGATTGATTTAATCTAAAAGATTGGGCTCAATTCCTAGTTCTCTTAATCGTGCTGCGAGTCTATCTGCTCGTTGTCTTTTGTCTTTCGAGATCTGCTCGTCGTCTTTCCAGATCAGCCCGTTGTTTTTCCAGAACTCGCTCTCTTTCTGACTCTTGAGGACTTCTCAAATATTCTTCCGTCTGAGGATTGAAAAATCGCATCCTGGAATCGGGAAGTAGTCGCATCTCTAACCCCAGCACTTGAGAAGGAAAAGAAAGCATTCCATCTTCGGTATCATTGGGAGTTATAATTTCATAACCACCATTTCTTGTTAAACGTCTTCCTTTCAACGGTGGATTGAGATAATCCCCGGTGGGATCATATTGAAAATATTCACAGACACCCATTTGAGCGTAAATGTTTGGTTTTTCCATATCATCCTTGCGGTGGGTACTGCTAGAAGTCACTTCCAGAACCCAGTCAGGGGTTTTCCCATTTTCTTCCCAAACCCGATAACTTCGTCTTTGACGGTTCTCTACCCCAAACACCACAAACACATCAGGACAGACAACCGCATCAGGAACTCCTTGTTCGTAAGAGAGCCAGAGATTACCGGAAACGTAAACATCCCGGCGGTTTTGAAAATAGAGTTTGAGGGAGGAGACGCCATAAATTAGATAGTCGCGGGCGGGATCGCTTTCTGCCATAGGGGAGCCGTCGGGTTCGGGATAAACGATGGGGGTTTTTAGGGGTGTAAGAGTCATCGTTAGTAATCTTCACTCGGACTTCTCAAATACTCTCCAGTCTGAGGATTGAAAAACCGCATCCTGGAATCAGGAAGTAGTCGCATTTCTAACCCCAACACATCAGAAGAAAGAGAAAGCATTCTATCTTCCAAAGGATTGGGAGTTATAATTTCATAGCCATTCCTTGTTAAACGTCTTCCTTTCAACGGAGGATTAAGATAATCTCCAGTAGGATCATATTGAAAATATTCACAGACACCCATTTGAGTGTAAATGTCTGGTTTCTCTCGTTCATCTTTACGGTGGGTACTACTAGAAGTCACTTCCAGAACCCAGTCAGGAGTTTTCCCATTTTCTTCCCAAACCCGATAACTTCGTCTCTGACGATTCTCTACCCCAAACACCACAAACACATCAGGACAGACAACCGCATCAGGAACTCCTTGTTCGTAAGAGAGCCAGAGATTACCGGAAACGTAAATATCCTGGCGGTTTTGAAAATAGAGTTTGAGTCCCGAGACGCCATAAATTAAATAGTCGCGGGCGGGATCGCTTTCTGCCATAGGGGAGCCGTCGGGTTCGGGATAAACGATGGGGGTTTTTAGGGGTGTAAGAGTCATCGTTAGTAATCT
>JACONB010000242.1 GCA_014323965.1 Prochloron sp. SP5CPC1
CAAAGGGGTAGCATTAGCAGCAGAATGCCTCACTGCTAACAAGGTTGGAGGGGATTACTACGATTTTATTCCCACCAACTACGATAGAATCAGTAGCCAAGATGTGACAGGGTCAAGTTCCGTTCCTTGGAGTATTGTGATTGGGGATGTGATGGGTAAAGGTGTCCCTGCTGGCTTGATTATGACTATGACTCGGGGAATGCTGCGAGGGGAAATTCTGAACCGGAAATCCCCAGCACAAATTCTGGAACATTTAAACCGGGTAATGTACGCCGATTTGGAAAATTCCCACCGCTTTGTCACTCTCTTTTATTCGGAATACGACCCTGAAACGGGAATTCTCTCCTATAGTAATGCTGCTCACAATCCTCCTTTGTGGTGGGAAGCTGCTACTGGTTCCATCCAAAAATTAGATACCTGGGGTATGCTAGTGGGATTGGATGGGGATTCGAGTTATGAAGATGCCCAGGTAAAGCTATCTTGTGGAGATATAATTATATATTATACTGATGGGTTTACGGATGCGGTCAATCAAGATGGGGAGCGTTTTGATGAAGATAACCTCTATCGGGCTTTCCAATGGGCTTGCGAACACTGCGACAGTCCCCAGTCTATTCTGGATTACCTCTACCAGAGGGTTCAGCAATTTATTGGTTCGAGCAACCGCTCGGGAGATGATATGACTTTGGTTGTTATGCAAGTTAAATCTTCAGATTAAAATAAACTTAGCTCTAATTTGTTTCTTACAGGAGATTATTCGGATGGCTATCTTGGAAATAAACACTCTTGATGCTCAATTGACTGATACTTTCCATTTTCGGAGCAATATGTTCGTAGGAAGCATTGAATTACCCCGCTATGGTACTTTATTGGCTCAGTCTATAGAAGATCCAGATGTTCTCGGACAAATGGAAAAGGCATGGAATAATTTTATTGATTCTGGTCAAGTGTGGGCACTGTTGATAGGGTTGGTTATCGGTTATCTGTTTCGTTCTTTGACATCTTTTTGAAGCAATTGAGAAATGACGGAAAAAAAAACTTGGAGCGATCGCTTTGAGTCGGCACTCCATCCTGCCATCGCCCGCTTTAATGCCAGTATCGGTTTCGATATCCAATTACTGGAATATGACTTGACAGGTTCGGTGGCTCATGCTAAAATGCTGGGGAAAACTGGGATTATCTCGTCCTCAGAAGCTGAAGAGTTAGTGGCAGGTTTAGAACAAATTCGGCAAGAATATCAGAAGGGAAAGTTTAACCCCGGTGTTGAGGATGAAGACGTTCACTTTGCGGTGGAACGGCGTCTGATTGAAATAGTAGGAGATGGGGGGAAGAAATTACATACAGCGCGATCCCGCAATGACCAAGTTGCTACGGACCTGCGCCTTTATGTAAGAGACCAAATTATAGCGATTCGCAGTCAACTGCGAGAATATCAACAGGTTCTCTTGGACCTTGCTTCAGAGAACGTGGAAACCTTAATTCCCGGCTATACTCACCTGCAAAGGGCACAACCTTTGAGTTTAGCCCATCACCTCTTAGCTTACTTTCAGATGGCACAGCGAGACTGGGAAAGATTGGGAGAAATATACAAGCGGACTAATATCTGTCCTTTAGGTAGTGGTGCTTTGGCGGGGACCACTTTTCCTATTGACAGAGATTATACCGCTGCTCTCTTGAATTTTGACGGGGTTTGTGGCAATAGTTTGGATGGAGTGAGCGATCGGGATTTTGCCATTGAGTTTCTCTTAGGAGCTAGTTTAATTATGGTTCACCTCAGCCGCTTGAGTGAAGAAATAATTCTCTGGTCTTCGACAGAATTCAACTTCATCGCCTTGAAAGATAGCTGTGCTACAGGTTCTAGTATTATGCCCCAGAAGAAAAATCCCGACGTTCCCGAACTGGTACGGGGCAAAAGCGGACGGGTGTTCGGTCACTTACAAGCAATGTTAGTTTTGATGAAAGGTTTGCCCTTAGCCTATAACAAAGACTTGCAAGAAGATAAGGAAGCTATCTTTGATGGGGTAGAAACTGTTAAAGCTTCCCTGGAAGCTATGACAATTCTCTTGTCTGAGGGGTTAGAATTTCAAACGGCACGTCTGGAGGCAGCGGTTGCTGAAGACTTCTCCAATGCTACAGATGTAGCTGACTATCTCGCAGCTAAAGGGGTTCCTTTCCGGGAAGCTTATAATTTGGTGGGGAAAGTGGTTAAAACAAGTATCGCTGCTGGTAAATTGTTGCGGGATTTAAGTTTAGCAGAATGGCAACAACTGCATCCAACTTTTGAAGAGGACATTTATGAGGCGATCGCACCTAAGCAAGTCGTGGCTGCCCGCAATAGTTATGGCGGTACTGGTTTTGAGCAGGTGAGAGTTGCGATCCGGCGGGCAAAGTCTTTGCTAGAATCATGATAATAAGATTGCGTCGTGCTTGGCAATTTGTAACTACAGTACCGAGAATTATCTTGCGCCATCCTATGACTAGGATAAATATTCTACCCATATTATCTAAAGATGGTTATATTGTTTTAGTTAGGAAAAGTGATTCTGGTGAATGGAGTTTACCCGGTGGTGTAGTAGAATGGGCAGAAAGTGTTCCTCATGCAGTTAAACGGGAATTAGCCAAAACCACTGGATTAGAATTAGGTACTATTCGTAATTTAGTGGGGGTTTATTCAGTGCAAAATAAATATAAGGGTCATGCTATTTGCTTGACAGTAGAGGTAGAGGCAAAAGGAGATATTAGACTTGAAAATACGCGGAAATTTTCTGAAGCAAAAGTTTTTAAACGAGAAGATTTACCAACTCTTACCCTAAGCACATATTGCTCACAACAGCTCAAAGATTATCTCCAAAGTTTCCAGCAGCCTCAAGAAAATGCTATTTATCGATTTGGTAATTTATCTATAGGTCGTCTCCGACATTTATTTATAACTTGGCTTGGAGTTATCTTTCGCTATCCAGTTGTGGGTGCTACAATTATAGCAATACTTCCCGATGGCAAAATTGTTTTGGTTAAACGACCGAAAAAAAGTGACCAAAAAGAGGAATGGGGTTTGCCTGGAGGGATGGTGGATTGGGGTGAGGATATACCGGCTACAGTAAGTCGGGAGTTGAAAGAAGAAACTGGATTGAATTTAGTTAAAATTAAAAGAATAGTCGGTGTTTATTCAGAAGCGTTTCGAGATCCGAGAGTGCATTCTATTGCGGTATCCGTAGAGGTAGAAGCAGAGGGTACCTTTCAGGTAGAAGATACTTTAGAAATAGAGGAAGCGAGAGCATTTACCGTTCAGGAGTTGCGACCAAGACTCAATAATATGGTACTGATCCACGACCATCGCCGACAGTTACAAGACTATTTTCAAGGTTTGACCACTATAGCTTAAAAAAGTTTAACGCAGCAGCTAAGGTGCAGAGATGAAGATTGAAAAGACATCAGCAGAAAAATCTATGGAAGAACAGGGAATGCGGGATATTCTGCTGCTGCTAGAACATTTAGCACAAAGAGAGACAATCACTGTCAACTTCATCTTAGATCGCCTCTATGATATGGGTTCGGTAAATTTGATTAACAAGAAGTTTCGCTCTCATACCCTCAACAAAACGATGAAACTGATTGCGAAAACTTCTAAGCCAGTATTCAAAGTAATTGCTCTGCGTTGGTTTCAGAAGAATTGCCCCAAACTAATTGCCGACTTGCTCCACGAAAAAGTTAGTTTTCCCCAAGAAGAAGATAAGGCAGAAAAAGAGGTACAACCCCAAGTATATTCTCTTCCGGAAGGGGAAAATCAAGCTATTGAGGTGGTAAAACGC
>JACONB010000243.1 GCA_014323965.1 Prochloron sp. SP5CPC1
TCAATCCTTCTTTGGTATTGGGGGCAGTATCTTCTCCCTTCTCCTAGCTCAGGTGATTTTTAGCCAAGTTGCCCAAATCAGTCATCGTTATCTACTCCTAGGGGGAATATCTGCTGTCATTATGGTCTTGGCTATTTATATCTGTGTTTGGGGGACAAAAAGGCGCTACATGGTCATGGAGCGAGAACGTTCTCAAGTGCAGCGCCCTCCAGGATTACCTATTTTCCAACAAGTGCAAATTGCCTTGAGCAATAAACCCTTTCTCTATCTAGTTGGCATTTATCTCTTTTCTTGGTTGAGTTTACAATTAACAGCAGCAATTATACCTTATTTTGTTACCAAGTGGATGGGACTTTCACTGGAACAGTTTAATCTAATGGCGCTTGTATTTCAAGGTACTGGTCTGTTAATGATGTTTGGTTGGAGTCTCCTAGCTCAAAGAGTGGGCAAACAAGCCGTATATTCCCTGGGTGTACCTTTAACTATGATAGCATTGGGTGGTTTGTTATTCCTGCAACCAGGACAGGTGAATTTGATGTATATATGGGGGGCGATCGCCGGATTTGGGGCAGCCACTGTCTACCTCATCCCGAACTCCATGTTACCAGATGTCATTGATTTAGATGAACTAAATACGGGACAGAGAAGGGAGGGTATTTTCTATGGTTTTGTGGTGCAAATCCAAAAAATAGCCGTAGCGTTTTCCGTGTTTATGGTGGGTCAAATCTTAGATTGGTCCGGATATATTCCCGTTGCAGAAGGGTTATCCACCCTTCAACCTCCTTCAGCTTTGTGGGCAATTCGGCTTATAACTGGTTTGGTACCCAGCTTGCTCTTAGGTGTTGGTTTAATCTTAGTCTTTTTCTATCCCATTACTCCCTCCCGTCACGCAGAAATAATGCTCCAATTGCAAGAAAGGCGCTCAGAGAATCTATAATTGTCATCCTACCCTCTCTCTTCTCTTTCTCTGCGTCCTCTGCGTCTCTGCGGTTTATTTAAATATACATTCAAGCAAAATCCGATTAACTACCTCCGGGGCTTCATCCTGGGGACAATGTCCCAAACCTTCCAAAGGAATAAACTTTTCCACCGTAGGATAATTACCTAACTCCCGTCCCAATTCTATGGGTTCCCAAGGATCTTCTGTGCCCCAAAGGATAAAAGTAGGACAAGAGAGGCGGGGTAAAAGGTCTGAGGGTAATGGTCCTTGAGAATAGCGGGTAAAAGCGAGAAACACATCCGCTGCACCCTCTTCTGCTGCTGGTTTGAGCAACATATCCACCAGTTCATCTGTAACTGCTTCTTTACGGTGGTACGCTTGCAACAAGATTTTCCGCACTACCTGGGGTTGGGCAATGCGACGAAAGAAGAAATGGCCAATCCATTTCTTCCCTAATAACCCCTGCATTACAGAAGCCCCTAGATTTTTATACCAAGGCAATTTTCCCCTTTTACCCTCATGGAGCAGTCGCAGGGAGCAGTTAAGAGCAGCCACTCCCAAAACCAAATCGGGATAAGTTACTGCTACTTGCATTGCTACGATACAGCCAATGGAATTACCTACTAAAAAGGCCGCTTCACCCACCACCTCGCCACAAAAAGCGGCTACAAGTTCAGCCCAGGTGGCAAAAGTATATTCCATCTCTACTCCTGGGGTGGGTTTAGCAGATGCGCCAAAACCAATTAAGTCTATAGCGTAGCAGCGGCAACTTTGCCCTAGCACCGGGAGGTTTTTGCGCCAGTGTCCCCCTGATGCCCCGAAGCCATGAATCAAAATAACTGCTGGTCCAGAATCACCTCGATGTTGATAGGAAATGGAAAAGCCTCGCCAAGTCCAAGTTCTGGCAGTGGAATTCAGATCGTCTAAAGTAGTGGCAGAATATGTCATGATCTAGTTTTTGAGCTGTCCTGTAATCGGAAATACCAAAATTAATCGTTTCAATCCATGTCCCAGTGGTGCTTAAATTGCTGAACTGCCATTTCATTTCCGGCAGCGCTCCAATGACCATCACAAGGAAGATACCATTTGTTCAACCCGGCTCGAAGCCGAGATAAATCCTGACCACCGTCGGGAGATAACGCCAAATCAATAAATTTAGCATCAAATTTATCTGCGATATTTCTTAGCCCCAAATACCAATCTAGCTGTAAATAACCCCAACCAAGTTCCAAAATTTTCTCAATATCCTTCGGACTAGGTATAACAATAATGGTTATTGGAAAATTAGGCGGAATTTCTTCAAATAATTTGTCAACATAAATTGATTCACTATCAGAGGCAAAATAACCTCTTGCGTCACTAAGCAAAACAAGGTTATCCTTAACATAGTATAAGTTGCTTATGTTTTTAACTTGTTTATCCTTCAATGTATATGTGAAACTCCTTAAAACATTTGAAAAATAGGTGAAATTGACCAAATAAACCTTGAATTGGTCTATAAAGCTCTTGTTACTCGGATAATCTTCAGACTTCTTTGCCTTGGGCGGGTAATAGATTTCATACTGTTCCTCACCAATAGGCCTAAAGAACGGTCGATATCGATGACCAAACCGTCCTTCAAAGAGAAAGGAGTTATCAACAAAGTCGTTGCCTGGTAAAAAGAAGTAAATCACCTCCGAATGAGGTATTTTTGAAACAAGCTCCTGGTAAATTAAAAACTGCTGAACAGGTCCGCTTCCGGCAACTCCAAAATTTTTGACTTGTTTATTTATATCTTTAGAAAGCTTTTTCGCAAATGTATCTTCTAAATTGACACCTATGCCTTCAGCCATACTATCTCCAATTAAGGCAATACTGTTAGGGGATATTTGTGTTTGATAGTTAACGTCATCTCGAGCTCCCACATCATTAGATTGATACTCTACATCAAAACAAGCTTTTTTATGCCGCTCCCTAGAGTTGCTTTTATGCCATGCACCCCAGCTTTCCTTCTCATTGCGCGAATTATTGCCCCAATAGCCCGTATTTTTCCCATTCCTATTTCCCAAAGAATAGGTAGGCTCTGGGCCACCAAATAGCCTCTGGAACTTTTGGTTGGTCATGGTTAGACCAGTAGCGTAGTTGAAGTAATCCATGTTCAAGCGGAACGTTCCATCCTCTTTGAGATCCAACAGATGGTCTAGAATCAGATTTACATATTTCGGTGAGCCATAGGGGGCTAACCCCATGAGTTTATACTCACCAGAGTTGACCTTGAAGCCCGTGTAGTAAGTGAAAGCTGAGTAGAGCATTCCCAGGGAGTGGGGAAAATTAATCTCCCATTGAGGTATCAGCTGATTGCCCTTCCCCAAACAGACAGATGCTGTGGCCCATTCACCCACAGCATCCAGGCACATAACCGCTGCTTCCTGGAAGGGACTGGGAAAGAAAGCTGAGGCAGCGTGAGATTGGTGATGGTCAGTAAATAGCAAGGGAGGTAGTGCAGAGATGCTCACCTCTCCCAGTGCCGCCAGCTCTTTTTTCAGCACTGCCTTCAGGTAGAGCTTTTCTTTGAGCCAGACAGGCATAGCCATGATAAAAGAGCGAAATCCTTTAGGTGCATAGGCTAGATAGGTTTCTAAGAGACGCTCAAATTTAATTAAAGGCTTTTCTTGACACTCCCCATCCCGCTTGCGCTGAGGATGGGGATTCTTGGTTCAGCGACAAGATTTAACTGTACAGGACGAATCCAATACAGCCAGAGACCCCATCTCCCCAAGCGTATTACTTTCGGTGTGCCCCACCGTAGTTAGACTCGCGCCCACCGAGTAGGCGCAAAGGACCGCAATTATGTGAAATAGCGGGAATTCAACTGCT
>JACONB010000244.1 GCA_014323965.1 Prochloron sp. SP5CPC1
TTAGCGGCAGTGGATGTGCCAAGGCGAGTGTTGTTGTTGGGAGCGGGGGATGGGTTGGCATTGCGGGAGATTTTGCGGTGGCCGGGAGTGGAAACGGTGACGGTGTTGGAGTTAGACCCGGCAGTGGTGCGGTTAGGGCGATCCCATCCGGCATTGCTGGCGGCAAATCATCACTCCTTTGAGGATCCACGGGTCACCATCAAGTTTGGAGATGCGTTTCAGTTGGTGCGGGATTTGCCGGCAACCTTTGATGTGGTTATTGCTGATTTCCCTGATCCTGATCGCGATGGCTTGGCAAAATTGTACGCCGATGGATTTTATCGACAATTGCGATCGCACCTAGCCCTCAACGGCGCGATGGTTACCCAAGCCTCCAGTCCCTATTTTGCTCCCAAAGCCTTTGCTTGCATTGTGAAAACCTTGGCAGCTAGTGGGTTTCAAACCTATCCTTATCGGGTTGACATTCCCAGTTTTGGACCCTGGGGATTTGTGTTAGCTAGCTCCAAAGCGATCGTCCTGGATCAGCTCACCATTCCCATCTCCTCCAAATTTTTAACCCCAGAATTATTGCCTGCCCTCTTTGCCCTGCCCAAGGATGAACAATGGGATCTCGACACCATCCAAATCAATCGCCTCAGCCACCCGATCTTGCCCCAATATCAACGCGATCGCCGTTGGCAATGGTATTGATATGTGAAATCTGGGCACCATGAGCGCACAGGCGGTTTATCCCTAAAAAAACCTATTGATCTCAAATTATACCTATGTTTCTGCTTATCATTTGTGCTGTTGTTGTGGGCTGCGCGATAGCGCAGATCCGGTGCTCCGCACCGGGTCGCCCTAATTTATATTTTGAGCAACCAGAATCAATTCTCACGGGCTGGTCAACAGAAAAAGTCTGATGCTGGCGCAGACCGCCCCCAATATGCCCCTGATTCCACAGCCATTCTGTTCGATCTGCGCATTGGAGACGTGGTGCAATATTTTCACGAAGATTGGATTGTGGAAGGCAAGCTGACCTATAACGACGATGGGTTTGTTTGGATGGAATATTTATTGCAATTGGGTGAACGCACCGCATGGTTATCCGTGCAAGAAGATGATGCCTTGGAAACCTGTTTGTTAGATCCGGTCCAGGATTTAGACATTAGCGGCGATCCACCAAAACAATTAACGTATCAAGGTAATGAATACCGTCTGAAAGAAGCGAGCGAAGCCACAATGACCCGCTTGACTTCCACTGGAGGTAGTTGCTAGTGAATAAAAATCTTCATATCCCTTGACAAAAATGGAAAACCTTTGCTATAGTAGAAGAAATAGCAAAAGCTCAGATGAATCAAGGGAAATATGTTCCCCAACGCACAGCCGAACAGTGTCAGTACTACGATTATGAGGGGTCCAACGGTTTGGTATTGTCCATTGAAGATTGGGGGGGGAAGCGGGAAAGCACGATGGGGAGCCATTGGTTGGTGGACTGTCATGGTTGTCCGAGGGATCGCCTTGATAATGCACAAATCTTAGAAAATATACTAATTACCGCTGCCGAACGGGGTAACTTGTCCGTGTTGCAATCGCAACGCCACCAATTTCGTCCCCAAGGGGCCACCGTCCTCCTCCTGCTCAGGGAATCCCACCTATCTCTCCACACCTGGCCCGAACAACAATACGCCGCCCTGGATCTCTTTACCTGTGGCGAGCGTGCCAATCCCGCTGCTGCCTGCCAAACTGTCTTAGACTTCCTCATCCCTCACCATCACAACCTGCAACGAATTGAGCGACCCATGATCCGTCCCCTCTCCAGCTAAGACAACTACTGAATCTGTTCATTATCTAACCAATCAATCTTTTCTACTATAACACGTTCAGCTAATTTAGTAGCAGTTTCCGCGTCTGCTCCACTTTCCACAATTACAATAAACTCATCAATCATTAGTTACCACCCAATCCTCTCCTTCAGCATCCCAAAACTCCCCTGTAGTTAAAGTTTGTTTTGCCCATTCCACATCTGGATGTTCATCCAATCGCTTGGAACAAGTAAAACCAGAATTAGCGTTACTTAATACATGAACTTGAGAAGGAGCAAGTTCATCCACAATATAGGGAGAGTGAGAAGAAAAAATAATTTGGATATTTTTATTGGCTTGAATAATTTCCTTGAAAACACCAATCAATTCTCGTTGCGCTTTTGGATGAAGTCCTTGCTCAATATCATCCAGTAATACTAAGTTCGGTTGATGAGGATTCACTAAAACAGTTAGTAATCCCAGAGTGAGAATTGTTCCTTCACTAATAGCATGGGCAGGAATCCGCTCACCTATATTCATATCTAGAACTACTTCTTGGCCCGCTATTTCCTGACTTTCTTCGTATGAGATAGACTTTCCATCAACTTCAATTAAGCGTTGGCGATTGATTGTAACCTTAGCTCTTCTTATTCCTACTTTCTGAACACCTGGGACAATCCGTCGCAACATTTCCTCTAACAATTGAAATTTGTCTGGGGCTTCGTCACGAAGATAGTCCAAAGTAGGTGCTAAACCTGAACCATCAAATTCAACTCGTGGGGTAACTGCATCACTGTAAGCTGCTTTGGCGAGGATGGTAGCTACTAACTTGAGATGAACTGCATATCTCAAAGCTCTGGGTATTGGATAGGGAGCATCTTTTAAGGAGCCTTCCCATCCTTCTACATTTTCCTTATTTTGAGCGATATTCCATGTTACTGTTGGATACCAATAATTACCACCTTCCCAGTTTTTTCTGTTATTCTGGTACCCCCAAAAACCGCTTCCAGTCACAAACAGTTGCTCTTGTCCTACTGTCATAATGAATTCTGGCGATTTTTGATAGCCAAAAACCCTATTGAATGGTAAATGCGCAAGGCGACTGAGAGCATACAAGGCTTCTAAAATCGATGTTTTACCAGAACTGTTTTGCCCTACTATTGCATGTAGGCGTGAATCGTCCAATCTAAGTTTTGTAGATCGATGACTTTTAAAGTTATAAAGTTCTACTTTTTCCAGCATTTTATTTTTAGGATCATCTGCTCATAATCATATCGCATTTCCAGACCACTTGGCCTTTGCATTTTGTTGAGTTGACCATTGTGTACAGCAAAAGTTATTGTTAAAGGGAGAAAATTGATGGTTTTCTTCCCTCATTTTAATTCTTCCTCATTTAAATCTACTCCCATTGCTTTGAGCCTTTCTGCTAAAAGATGAGCGCGTCGTTCCGCTCTTTCAGCTCGTTGCTTTTCTTGCGCAGTTCGTTGCTTTTCTTGCGCAGTTCGTTGCTTTTCCAATTCAACTCGCTCCTCCCCAATGAGTAGGAGATTTCCTTGTTCGTCCCACCAGCGCAACCACAATTGAGTTTGGTTCTGATAAGTACCTCGCCACAGTCCCAATTCTACCTTTAAAGGGGCAATAAGGTAATGACCCCTGTCATTAGGTTCTAACTGTTGATAGGTTAAATCTTGCAGGTGATAAACCGCCAATTGTCCCGTTTTGATTTCGTAAATGCCATAATAGGGAATGCGAATCATTTGTTCGTAGACCCAAAACTTGCCCGGTTTAGTTCTTTTACCTTCTTCCCAGAGAGATAAAGGAGTTTTATCCCTTTCTTCCGTTCCATTACCACTAGCTAATTCAATGGCAATTAAAGGGGGTCTTAATTCTTGCCAGAGAACGTAGGAACGGCGAATTTGACCCTTTAGCATAGGTGGAACATTGGGAACATAAAACCAATCTGGTGCTTCTGCACCTCTTTCTGGG
>JACONB010000245.1 GCA_014323965.1 Prochloron sp. SP5CPC1
GTAGCTGATGTGGGCTTTTTGCCTTTAAGAAGGCCGATCTGATAATTTCCTAAAACCACCTGGACTCGTTCACGCCCTGCAACTGTAGACAAGCTAACAGTTTGGTCTTTTTCCCGATACGAGAAAATCCGAGCGTCATAGTCTGCTGATGTAGGTTTAAACGCTTTTACCGGGCGTTTCTTTAACGCTGCTGTTTTTCGGTTAGAAGCAACTCTAGCGCAAGCACGAACAGCTAGGTTAGCAGATAATCCAAATTGTTGTCTAACTGTTTTGTAGACCTCAGCTTGGATTCGATTCTTGTTCTTGATTTTAGGATTGACGGTCTTATTGATATAGTTGCAAGCATCAGCAAACTCCCCTAGAGTTAAGCCAAGTTTTTGGGCTTGTTCAGGAGTAGGTTTAATTTTGCAAACTATAGTCAATATACTCTCCATTGTTTTATTGTATCACCTAGATGAAGAAAATGGTTGACGGAGGATAAATCCGCTCGTGGCGCAGTTCCTCCCCGGTTTAAAAACGCGGGGCTTCCCTGCTACCGTTCTTTCCTCGTGAAGGAGAGTAGGAGTATTTGGTTCTGGGGCTTAATTTTGCCTCTGTGTTTCTTGAGTTTTAGCTTTCCCTAGTCACGGGTTGAGTTTGTTGAGTTTTGGGGGATATTTTTTGTTAACCTATAAGATATATGATAGCAAAGAACAGGAAGGTTGCAGTTCTGAGGATGCTTTCTGGTATGCTCTTTTTTGCGTAGTAGGTAAATTTGCCCAGGTTCAGGGACAGATACGATTCCATTTCAATCGGTTATTAGGAAACTTTCCTCAGTTGATGGAATATAAATAGGGTAAGTGCTTTAATTAATAAACTTCATCATGTGAACCAATATTAACCAGCACAATTAAAGTTTCTTTTGACTGAGTGTCTTGACTAAAAGTAAAAATAATCCGACAGTCGTAACTAACAGAACATAATCAATATACCTCTACCTGTTAACTTATGAGACTTTAAAGAAGGGGTGAACGGGTTATTTTCCACTAAATTTATAACACTTAATATCTTATCTTGTAGTTTAGTCTTTTTTTAGTTAAGCGTTTAAAAGCCCTTTTAAAGCTCTTATCAGCAACTAACTTCATTCTTCTTCATCCTCTAATAAATAAGCTTTTATTTCCTCAGCACTTCCTTGTGTTACTTTTAACTTTGCTAAAGCGTTGAGAGTGTTTTATCCATTTTTAGCTATCTCTAAACGTCGTTTTTCAATGGGTCTTTTACGGATTAAATCAAATAAATAATCTTGTTCTTCTGTCGATAACCTTTCAAGAGAATCAATAACGTCTTGAAAATAACTAGTAGTCATTTTCAAACCTCCCTCTATACTGCTATGGGAGGGGTTGCGCCCAACCCCCACCAAAGGTGCTAAATTAGATCATTAATTGCTTGCAAAGGGAACCACACCGTTTCAATAGCCGTAGTTGTATTCAGAACCAGAGAATAGTCCGGGGCGTTCGGGTTATTTTGCAGTACCTGTCGCAGCTCTGGAACACTTTCTAACACAGGTTTCATCAGGCGAGTAGTTTTGTTCACCGCACCCAACTTGATCCTGCCATTGCTGCGAAACCAGGTTTTCATGCTCGCCAAAGCCAAAATAAGGTTCTCAGAGTTGCTAGCAGCTCTTTCCCGTTCTACCCCCGCCTTCATAAAAGCAGTATTAAAAGTATTGAACAGGTTCATCACATCTTCCAGATCGGAACTGGTAGTACCCCTTTGAGCTAACTGCACCTCTGTTGTAGAAGCCACCAGTTGTCCCGACTCTAAAGGTAGGGAGCGACTTATACCAAGAGAACTTAAGATTGCCGATACAGCAGTAGGACTAATGTTGGTGATCGCATTAGCTATGCCCCTAGAAAAGGACACAGTCTCGACTGTCTGGGTACCTCCAGTGGTAGTAGTGACGGTAACTGTCACGCCCCCAGCATCGCTAATCGCCGTACTTACTTGCGCCTGAATGTCTTGGGTAACTTGAACCGTAGTGGCTCCTCCACCAGAGCCTTCCCCCGACTGTACCTGGGTTTGGATTGCCTCGATTACTTCCGCAGCCAAAGCGGCACTGGGAGCTGCTACTTCCGCAGCCAAAGCGGCACTGGGAGCTGCTCCCGTCGGGCCGCTCAACGCTTCAACTACTGCCGAAATCGCCCCCGGAACGCCACCTTGTGGTGCACTGGTACTGCTATCAGTTTGACCGATATTAGTGGCATCCGATCCGTTGTTAGTTTGAGCCAACCCGGCAGAGGTGCCCGTCAACAACAGGGAAGCCACTAATCCTAACCTTAGGGATACATGACTTAATTTTTTTTTCATCTTAGTTATGCCTTTTTTTGTAAAAAAATTCAGAAATGAGAGTGTAGGGCAATAAATTTACCTACACTCTTCAGAAACCTAAATTACACTCTATGTGGTTCAAAGACTGTCAAACTGATCTTGGCGGGCGCAAGGCTTGCGCCCCTAGGTCGCTGGTTACTATTAAAATTGGATGGAACCACCAACACTAATAGAAAAGCGGGGATTGTCGTTCGCCTTGCCAGTTAAATCTTGAACAACAGGTGTAATTACCAAGGGTATGGTGGGGAAAGGAACGAAAGAAAGACCCGCATTCAAATCTTGTCCCGTCCAGTCCGCAAAAATACTCAGGGGTTCTAGTACCTGAACCCCAAGAGTACCAAAGACATTTATCGTATCCTCATCCAGATCATTTACGTCGCGAAAACGACCGCCCCCTACACCTACAGAGAGACTCAAGCGACTAAAAGCTTCTCGCGTGCTAGGTTTCAGCTTAAATACTTTCCCCACTACGCCGTAACCGCTGCTAGTACCATCGCTCGCATCCCCTAAAATAAGATTTTCAATCCCAGCAGCAATACCAACATCCCCTGGGAGAAGGCGATGTAACTTAAAGCTAACCCCAAATGGGTCGAAGAAATCCCCCCTGATAGTAGAAAAAGAACTGACAGTTACTTCTAAGCCGACATAATCCGGATCCCCAAGTCCGAAACCGAAGGAAAAGGCTCCATCGTCCAGGGAACTATCGTCCAGGGAACTATTGCGGGTTTCTGCTTGATAAGCAAAGCCAGCAAACGCTGTCCCCCAGTAAGCGCCATAAGCACCAGGGGAACCACCGCTGAATGCGGGATTGCTCAAATATATAGTCCGCAGATCCGTATCCTCTTCTACCGTAGCCAGTCTTCGCGCCAATTCGCGCACTTGATTAGGAGCGGGACGGGATGGGGTAGGTGGGGTTGGAGGGGGAGTTGGTTCCCCTTCGACAGCTACTACAGTATACTCAGCAATATACCGAGCAGCCCTACTGCTGCTGGCAACAGGATTCAGTCGCCCTGCATCTACCAAAGCTTGATAAACTAGGGCAGCTATTTCTGCTCTGGTGGCTTGCCTGTTGGGATTGAGCTGGCGTGGGTTGGGGTAGCTGACGACAATATTACTTTCTGTTGCCGCTGCCGTCGCGTTACGGGCATAATTGGGAATTGCAGACCCATCTTGAAAATAATTTAAAATCCTATTCTGATTACCTTTCGGTTCTAGATTCAGTCCGGAAGCTAAAGCAACTAAGGCATTTACCCTCAGAATATTTTGGTTCGGTCCGAAGCGTCGTCCGGGAAATCCCTCCAGAAAGCCCATGCGATAGGTCCGTTCGATTTGGGTGATCGCCCAATAATTGCCGGGAACGTCTACAAACCGAATTGCCTGTCGCGAGGA
>JACONB010000246.1 GCA_014323965.1 Prochloron sp. SP5CPC1
TGAGTTTGGGCAAAATCCTGCTGCAAAGCCCGGATCTTCTCCTCCTAGACGAACCCACTAACCACTTAGATTTGGAAACCATTGAATGGTTGGAAAAATACCTTAAAGCCCTCTCTACCCCTATGGTGATAGTATCCCACGACCGGGAATTCCTGGATCGCCTCTGTACAAAAATTGTGGCAACAGAAAGAGGGGTTGCTACTACTTATCCGGGAAACTATTCCGCTTATTTGCAGCAAAAAGCAGAAGCACAAACAGCTCAACTAGCTACTTATGAGCGCCAGCAAAAAGAAATTCAAAAACAACAAGCTTTTATTGAACGGTTCCGAGCTAGCGCTACCCGCAGTACTCAAGCTAAGAGTCGGGAGAAACAACTGGAGAAAATGGAGTTGGTGCAAGCACCTAGGGCTGGTCTTAAATCTCTCCATTTTCGCTTTCCTCCTTCACCTCGCAGTGGGAGAGAGGTGGTTATTGTTGAGAACTTAACCCATAGCTATAATGATGATATTCTCTTCCTGGGGGCAGAATTACTGGTAGAAAGAGGCGATCGCATTGCTATTCTCGGACCTAATGGTTGCGGTAAATCTACCCTGTTGCGCACGATAATGGGCATGTCCCAACCGGAAGAGGGTAAAGTTGCAATAGGAAAGCATAATGTTATTGTAAACTACTTTGAGCAAAATCAAGCAGAAGCTTTAGAGTTAGATAAAACCGTCATGGAAACCATCCACGATGAAGTACCGGACTGGAAAAATGAAGAAGTCCGTACTTTATTAGGTCGGTTTCTTTTCAGTGGCGAAACAGTACAAAAACAAGTTATCGCTCTCAGTGGGGGGGAAAAAGCACGACTAGCCTTGGCGAAAATGCTCCTCCGTCCCGCTAATTTACTTCTCCTCGATGAACCCACTAATCATCTAGATATTCCTGCTAAAGAGATGATGGAAGAAGCACTACAGCATTATGACGGTAGTGTAATTGTTGTTTCCCACGATCGCTACTTTATCTCCCAGGTAGCTAATAAAATTGTGGAAATTCGCAACGGGGAGTTCCTGGTTTATCATGGGGATTATCACTATTATCTGAATAAATTGGAAGAGGAGAAGGAGAAGGAACGACAAAGAAAGGCTGCTCAGAAGAAGAAGAAAAAGAAAAAAGCAGTAGCGAGATAATATCTTGCCTCTTATTTACCCATACCTAATTGTTGTGCTTTTTGATATACCTTACCTTCAGTTAACAAGGAAGGGGCAATTATCACCTCAACCTGCTGCATTTCCTGGAGATTTTTTGCTCCCAGGGTACCCATACTTGTTTGTAACGCACCCAAAAGATTATGGGTACCATCATCTAACTTGGCTGGACCCACAAGAATTTCCTTGATGGTTCCGGTAGTTCCTACTTTAATGCGGGTACCCCTCGGCAAAACCGGACTGGGGGTGGCCATACCCCAATGATAGTCGGTTCCCGGGGCTTCTTTTGCCCTGGCAATGGGTGAACCAATCATCACTGCATCTGCACCGCAAGCGATACACTTACAAATATCCCCACCAGTAATAATACCTCCATCGGCAATGACCGGGATGTATTTCCCCGTCTCCCTTTGATAATCATCTCGTGCAGCAGCGCAGTCAGCTACAGCTGTTGCTTGGGGAACCCCCACTCCTAAGACACCCCGAGAAGTACAAGCAGCTCCTGGTCCAATACCGACTAGCACCCCCACAGCCCCTGCTTTCATTAAATTTAGGGCTACTTCATAGGTAACACAATTGCCCACAATGACTGGTATGGGCAAATCCTGGCAAAATTGAGCTAAATTTAGGGGTATCAAAGAGGAGGGGGAGAGGTGAGCAGTAGAAACCACTGTTGCTTGGACAAATAATAAATCAGCTGAGGATTTGGCGACTATCTCTGAGTATTTCATTGCTCCAGCTGGAGTTAAACTCACTGCTGCAATACCCCCAGACTCTTTAATTTCTCCAATACGTTTGATAATTAGTTCCGGTTTAATGGGTTCGGCGTATAGTTCCTGCATTAGGGAGACAAATTCCGACTTGCCCACTGTAACAATCCGGTTTAAAATCGGTTCTGGGTCGGCATAACGAGTTTGAATTCCTTCTAAATTCAGAACTCCCATGGAACCTAGTTCTGAGAGCAAGACTGCCATTCCCACATCCACTACTCCATCCATGGCACTAGCTATAATGGGAATTTTCCGTTCAATTCCACCTATTTGCCAGTGAGTATCAGTGAGAGATGGGTCTAAGGTACGCACTCCGGGGACGAGTGCAATTTCATCGATTCCGTAAGCTCGACGAGCTTTTTTACCCCGACCTAATTGAATATCCACGCTAATACTAACCTTCGATGCAGCATTTTGCTAAGGTTATCAGATTTTTTGATTTCACGCAGAGGCACAGAGAGCACAGAGAAAGAGAAGAGAGTTTTACTCCTTGACATAATAATATTTTAATGCTAATTTACGTATATTTTGCCAAGGTTGGTTCGATTGTCGGGCTATTGCTGCACAATCTTCGTATTCAGGTTGCACATTAATTATCTGTTTGTTGTTCCCTTCACCAAAACTGGCCACTTTCACTCTAATTTTACCATAAATAGTCTGGACTTCTTGGATTTCTCGCTCTAAAATAGTCCTAGATTGGATGCTGCGACGAATACCTAAAGTGGTGGTTTCTCGAAAGATAATTGTTTCGCAAGTAGTTACTTGTTCAGGATAGCAGATAACTGTCAATAAGATACCAGAACGCCATTTTTTCATAGCGATACTTTGGGTAAATACATCCAACACTCCTTCTTGTAACAGTTGTTCACAAGTATAGGCTATCCCTTGGGGGGAGAAGTCATCTATCTGGGTGGATAAAACAACTATAGTATCAGTATTTTTCTCCTCTACAGTCTCTCCTAACCACAGTCTCAGGATATTGGGTAGGGGTAGTTCTTTTGTTCCTGCTCCTAAACCAATAGTTTGGAGGTTCATGGGTGGTGGAGTACCGAAACTATCAGCAAGGGCAACGGCGATCGCAGCTCCAGTAGGAGTTACTAGTTCCCCTTCTAGGTTGTTATGATAGATTGGGACTTGACGAGTTTGCCACAATTGTAACACTGCGGGGACTGGTACTGGTAAGAGACCATGAGCTGTTTTAACAGTATCTCTCCCGGTGGGCATGGGTGAACAGTGTAATTGGTGGATTTTGAGCCAGTCTAAACCTAAGCATGTCCCCACAATATCGATAATAGCATCCAGAGCACCTACTTCGTGAAAATGAACCTGTTCAGGGAGGATCCCGTGTACCCTTCCCTCAGCTTTTGCTAGTTGGTGAAAGACTTTTAAGCTCCAAGCAGTTGCTTTTGGGGGTAGTGCTGCGGTGGTAATTAGTTGCTCTATTTCTGGTAAATGGCGTTGTGTGTTACTATCATGAGGTATCTCTACTTCTATTTTAGTTGCTCGCTGACCATTGCGGGTGACTTTTTTGCTGTTTAATTGATATGGATGTTGGATATCTAATTTTTTGAGCTGCTCAATCACGTATTCTAGAGGTACACCTGCATCTACTAGTGCTCCCAGACACATATCTCCCGCGATTCCTGTGGGACATTCTAAATAACCTATTACCATGGTAAACTGTCCTTATTATGGCTACTTACTACTCTATCCACCCCGAGAACCCTCAGCAACGTTATATTGCTGATATTAGCAAGGCACTGAA
>JACONB010000247.1 GCA_014323965.1 Prochloron sp. SP5CPC1
TAGTTAAAATTATAGCCACTACATAGCCTAAAAAAAATACATAGCCTTCCCTCCTATCTCCTTCTCCATGTCTGTGACCCATTTTCATACGCATACAAATGTAAATTTTAAAACATGTACTTTGAAGCAGTTTTGCTTCTTGTAGGTTCACTTAGCCATCGATGTTCTGACTTATAGTACGTACACATTGAGCTGAATCCTGGAATGTTATGTAAGAAGCCATACAAGATCAAAGGCTTTGAACGTGATGTTTGTGATGCATTTATTCATAGGGTTGTGCGTGCAACAGTTACGCACTAAACTGTAGTGTAGCGTCGAAGAGAAGAGAGTGAAAACAAACTTAAAAACAGGTTAAACAGCCAAAACAACCTTTACCAGATTTTTTCTGCGACATAATATGTCCTATGTAGAAATGGTAATTTTATTGTAACCCACTCTTTAGGTTTAACCACCATAGTGCCAACCTGTTGTTTCCAGCAGCAATTGGTTCCCTTCCCGGTGGATACCCGCACCAATTACTTCACCGACAAAAACTGTGTGGTCTCCTTCTTCCACTGTACCCACTACTTTACATTCAATATAACCGAGAGAATCGGTAATAATGGGACAGCCCGTGGCGTCCCCTAGGTAAAATTCCACATCCTCCAATTTATTGCCCACTCGGCGTTTAGGTTGGAAAAACTTCGCCGCCAGGTCTTTTTGTCCGTCTTCTAGGAAGCTAATGGCAAATACCCCACTCTTTTTTACCATAGCATGGGAACCAGAATCTTGCTTAATGCAATTTATGACCAGCGGTGGATTAAAGGAAGATTGCATCAACCAACTCACTGTAAAGCCATTGATTTCCTCCCCTTCTTTAACTCCGCAAATGTAAAGACCATGGGGAATCTTCCGCAGCATTGTCTTTTTCGCTTTTTCGTCCATTCTCGGTTTCTTCTCCCTAATATATAGCAATATTATATTAACTCATAACCGAAATAATCTAATAAGTCAAGTCTTGAGCGCAAAACATCAGAAATTGCCTGGATATCTTCTTTTTTTAATTCCTCAATTTGTTCTTGGTTAAAATTCCTTATAGGGGACACTCTGTCTTTCACGTGTAATTGCTCTGGGATATCCAGGCTTTCCAGTTCCGGGCAAAATTCAAGCACTTTGTGTTTAATAGCTACTGGATCTTGGGTAAACTCTTCATAACTAACTTGCACCACATTGTTTAATGTTTCTAGATTGTCTTTCTGATATTCGCTTTGGAATAGCCACTGTTCTGCGAATTTTGCCAATATTTCTTTTCTATTTGACTCCTGGAAAAACCTTTTGAATAGATTTTGCCCTCAATAGATTGGGGTTAGATTTTTCGAGGATAATTTTTGAACGATAGTTCCATTTTTGCAGATACTGGTCTTTAATAAATTCCCAAGGCATTTCCTGAGTCAGATCCAATTGTCGCTCCTGCATAATTTTACGAACTGAGCGCAACCATTGACCTTCACCATTACGCTCTAACAGACTAGTATTTGGAGATGTATTGAGGAATTTGATGAATGCGGTAGATCCAGAATTATTGAGAGCGAGCAAAAAAAGATATAGTGGTTCTTTCATTTAACTTATTAAACAGCTTTGAGCACTCGATTCAGTTTACCGCTGCGGTAGCCTTCTAAATCCAGGGTAACATAAAGAAAGCCATAGTCTTGAAATACTTCCACCAATGCTGGTAAATTGTTGTTTACCACAAATTCCTGGATTTGTTCTAGGGGTAACTCGATCCTCGCAGTATCTCCTTCAGAACGAACACGAAAGTTTTGCCAACCTTGTCGCCGGAGATACATTTCCGCCCTTCCTACTCGTTGCAATTTGGCGATAGTAATTTCTTCCCCGTAGGGAAAACGAGAACTGAGACAGGGTTGAGCGGGTTTATCCCACCAAGGAAGTCCTAATTCTTGGGCGATTTGTCGTACCTCTGCTTTCGTCACCCCTACTTCTGCCAGAGGCGATCGCACCCCCCTTTCTTGTGCTGCTTGAATTCCAGGGCGATAATCTTGCAGATCGTCTGCATTGACACCATCTACTATATAAGGATAACCCCGGCGGTTTGCTAGGGGTTTGAGGGTATCGTGGAGTTCGCTTTTACAAAAATAGCAGCGATTGACGGGATTAGCGGTATAATTTGGATTATCCATCTCCCTGGTAGTGACTACTTCATGAGCAATACCTATAAAAGTAGCTTGAGTGGAAGCAGACTCTAAATCCTCGGGTAAGAGAGAAGGAGAGACAGCAGTAACGACTAAAGCGCGATCGCCTAAGACATCAAAGGCTATTTTGGCTACTAAAGTACTGTCAATTCCTCCAGAATAGGCGATCATTGCCCGTTCCATTTCCGTAAATAAAGCTTTTAGTTGCTCCAGTTTGTTTGACATATCAATGTTTAAGGTTTATTCTTGTTTTCGAGTGTGGACTGCAAGACTTAATTCTGATGTTACATGATTTTCTAATGACCTGCTAGCATTCTTTGACCACTCATCAAGATTAAAATCTCTCCCTCTCGGTGTCCTCGGTGTCTCTGTGGTTCAATAAAAACACCAATGGCTGCACATTTTATTAACCTTTCGGGCGTGCGCGCCCTCAAGGCGTTCCAGGCGCGCACGCCTGGAACGTTAACCAATTACTACTCTTAAACTAGAACATAAAAAAAATACAAATGCAAGGCTTTTTTTGGTCAAGTTACAAAACTTAATATTAAGAGAATATTGTTTAGGATATTAGGAATCGCCTTACTGGTAAAAGGGAAGGGGAAGGGCCCACAGCCGTGCGCCCCTACATTCTAAAACTTACTGTTTAAAACTCTCGTTGGGCAAAAATTAGAATTGCGATCGCCAAGAGTACTACTGTATAGAAGATTCCATATAATCCATGAGTTAATAGTTCTATATTTAGTTTAGTCAAGCCATAAACAGCTTCATTTTTTAGATCCAGTCGGGATAAATCTGGTAGGATGAGGTAGAGAATTTCTATCAATCGCTTGATGGCTGGATTTTCGTTTAATCTTACCAATTCTACCAAGTCTGTAGTAAAATTTCCCATTAAATAAACGCCAAAGGTAAATAAGATGGCGAGGATAGAACTAGTAAACACTCCGAATACTATGGATACGGCAATGATTAAAGCCAGTTGCAGGAAAAGATAGACCACTGCAATGAAAATGCTACCTAAAGGGTAAGCAATTCCTGCCCAAGAGAGAAGTCCTAAATAAATTCCCATCATACCCGTTACCATCACTCCCAGGACCGCTGATAATCCCAAGTGTTTACCGAGGATAAATTCTGCGCGGCTAATTGGTTTAGGAATCAAAACCAAAACAGTGCGCTTTTCAATTTCTTTATTAATTAATCCTGTTCCGATAAAAATAGCGACAATTGCTCCGAATAAACCCATTACTCCCAAACCAAAATCTAAGAATATTTTATCCTGGGTATTGGCAGATATTTCTCGTAAAAGCGGCCAGGCAATAGCTAACAAAAGACCATAAAAGGCTAGGAAATACAAGACGCGGTCTCGAATAGTTTCCTGAAAGCAATTAGCGGCGATCGCCCAAATTATTACTAAATTCATTGGTTGTTAGGAACTCCAATCCTATTGTATAATAAGAAAAGAAGACTTATCGCAGGCAATTAGTCGCAAGAGTACTCATGACGGTCAATGGGATTGGAATTCGCACGGCACAAGTACGGCAAGAACGCCTTACCGGACAGATTCACGTATACGATGGAGCAGGAAAGGGGAAGTCCCAAGCAGCATTGGGAGTGGTATTGCGTTCCATTGGTTTGGGAATTAACACCTCTGCACCCTCTCGGGTTTTATTATTACGGTTCCTGAAAGGACCAGGACGGAATTACGATGAAGATGCAGCGATAGCCGCACTGCAACAGGGATTTCCCCATCTCATCGATCAGGTGCGCACGGGACGTTCGGAGTATTTTGGTCGAGACGAAATCACCAGCAACGACCACGCAGAAACGCTGCGGGGCTGGAATGTGGCGAAAGGGGCGATCGCCTCTGGTTTGTATTCCGTAGTGGTTCTAGATGAGTTAAATCCAGTATTGGACTTGGATTTGCTCCCAGTAGGAGAAGTGGTACAAACCCTCAAGGGTAAACCAGAGGAGTTAGAAATCATCGTCACTGGATCCCGATCTCCGCAGCAGTTACTGGATATTGCTGATTTGCATTCGGAAATGAGACCTCACTCTACTCCAGATTCCGCAGTAGAGGGGGTAGAAATCTATACTGGTGCGGGGAAGGGAAAGTCTACCAGTGCCTTGGGTAAAGCCCTTCAGGCAATTGGACGGGGTATTAGCACCGATAAATCCCACCGGGTACTGATTATGCAATGGCTTAAAGGTGGCTCTGGCTACACTGAAGATGCGGCTATTGCCGCTCTACAGCAGAGTTATCCGGAGTTGGTGGATCATCAGCGCAACGGTAGAGACGCCATTGTCTGGCGGGGACAACAGCAGGAAATTGACTATGTGGAAGCCCAGAGAGGTTGGGAAATAGCAAAGGTGGCGATCGCCTCTGGTTTGTATAAAACGGTGATTCTGGACGAACTTAACCCTACGGTAGATTTAGAATTATTGCCGGTTCAACCCATTGTGGAAACCTTGGTGCACAAACCCCACAATACGGAGGTAATTATCACCGGACGCTGTCTCCATAGACCCTCTTATTTTGACCTCGCCAGCGTTCACTCAGAGATGATTTGTCACAAGCATTATGCCGAGCGAGGAATGGACTTAAAACGCGGGGTAGACTTTTAACTTAGTTACCAGTTCCTCAGTTACCAGCTATTAATAAACCAT
>JACONB010000248.1 GCA_014323965.1 Prochloron sp. SP5CPC1
ACTCTCCTCACCCTGGTGGTGGTACCAGTGTTGTTTACCTATGTGGATAACTTCATGGGCTGGTTGGGTAAGTTGTTTGGTGGAAAACAGAAAAGGGTGCCTCAAGATATTGTTGTTCCTAACGGGAAGGTGTTAAATGAACCGCAGATTATTGCGAAGCAACCGCCCAAGGCGTCCGCAGATTAACGCAGTTTTGGTTGATATAGAGACGATCTCACTCAGCACCAACCAAAAATTCATGGCACTAATTGGGCGCTGCGTTAGAGCAGCCTGAACAGAGTGAAGATTTTAGTCATTATGTTACCTCAAACAGACGACGTGGTAATCTTGATTAGCGAATAATAGATTGCAAAGTTCCAATCTTTACTTCTGCATAGTTAGGAACAGGAACAGTGATAGTGGTTTCTTCAGTTTTAAGTTGCATTATGAGATGGCTACCACGTTGTCGCATTTCCACAAAGCCATGTGCTGCCAGAATTTTACAGACTTCTCCACCCGATAAAACTCGCAGTTTACCCAACAGCCATCTCCAATTTGGTCACCAATAATTCCCTATGTAAGCGGTTCTGTATTTCTGAAGAATCTGCTACTTCAAAAAATAGTTGAACCGCTTCAATCAAATTATTTTTGGCTTCCTCTACAGAATTACCTTGACTGGCAATGTCCAATTCTGGACACAAGGCTACATAACCATCCCCTTCACTCTCAATAATGGCAGTAAATTGTTGCATTCCTTTCATGGTACTTCCTCCTTGGGATATTTTAGTCATGGGTTAGGTTTACGTTTTTGGTGTGTACCAAGTTTCCACGGATAGAGCGCCCAGGGTTTGGATACGTTGGAAGTCACTATCCGCAGAAACAAGAATGAGATTGTGTTCCAGAGCAATTGAAGCAATCCATAGATCGTTATCATCAAAACCAATATCTGTGATTTTGGTTCTTCGCCGTCGGCTTTTTTCTTTAGGTCCAAATTGATTGATGAGTGCTGCTTTGAGTTGCCCATAAATCCCAGCTGTCGTGTCATTAATAAGATAAACTCGGAGATACTGGAGAAAATTATTCACATTTTCTAAATTCCGTTGCTTTTGTTCAGACTTTTCTGCCATAAACGTCAGTTCACCCTGAACAATTACACAAGTTGCTAAGTTCTCTGTACCGACGGCGGTGGCACGATTGTAGACTGTTAATTCTTTTTCGAGCAGATAACTACAATGGTTCGTGTCGAGCAAATACATAGTCTAAAACCGTTCATGCTCAGAGAAATTTACCTTGCTACGGCTATCATAAACCAATTGCAGACAGTCTTCAAAATCGTCTCCAGCCCATCCTCCTTGATAATCTACTAGGGATTTTCCAGAAGCTGGACGGTAGGGAAGGTCTGATTTTTCTGAAGAAGACGTTGATGTTAATTTTTGCATTAACTCTAAAGCGCGCACCAAAATTTCATCCGGTGCTTGTTCAATTTCTTGCTGTAGTTGTTCGCGAACCGATGTTTTGGTTTCCATAGATTTTTACCTCCGTAAACTTGACAGACTGAGAATATTGTATCATGCTCAGGGATATTTTACCATGATAACCACCGCTACCCCTTGCTGAATATCAAATACATTCTTATCAGGGTAACCATTAGGGGACACCTCCTTTTTCTTACTGTTACCGTGCAAATCTAGCAGATAGATTTCATCAAAGGTTTTGTTTAAACTCTGACGCATTCCCCGAAAAGTGGGGTTATCCAAATAGCCATGATTGGTGACAAAAGCGAGAAGACCACAACCCGTACCCTCTATGCGCCATTGTCCAAAGCGAATAAATTTCACATAGTCATCTTGCAACCACTTGGGATTTTTTTCTCCTAAAGGTTTCCCGTCTACATAGTAATAATCCTGGACTAACCCTGCGATCCACTCGCTTTCATTGGCGGAATGTCCAGAATAGGGAGGATTGCCCAATACTACCATGACAGGGGTATCTCGTTTAATTTCCGAGGCTTCGTTGGCTTCAGCCGCCACATATTGCCCAAACAAAACCTCGGACTTTTTCATCGCCTCATCTAGGGTATTGGTTAAATAGATGCCCAATCGTTGTTTGTTGGTAAACCGATAGCCCAATTCTTGCAATTGCCAACCCAATTTGAGATGAGCCACACTATAGGGTGCCATCAATAACTCAAAACCAAACAAGCGATGCAGTAAATTATCCCGTACATAGCTATCCCACTGGTGCGCCATACCCATTTCTTCCAAATTGCGGTAAATCTGCTTCACCACCTCATACAAAAAGGTTCCCGTCCCTGTTGCTGGGTCAAGAATTTGTACTCTCGGTTTTTGTGTCACCGGATCTTTAGTGTTATCAGCTAAACCCAAGGGTAGCTGGAAGCGGTCTTTGAGAATGGCATCCACAGAACGCATCATAAACGACACCACAGGTGACCGTGTGTAATAAACCCCTCGACTCTTGCGCAGCTTGGCATTGTACGCTCCTAGAAACGTCTCATAGAAATGTACCACTGGATCTTCCGTTCGAGTACGTCGCCCAAAGTTTTCCAGAATACTGCCCATATCTACTTGAGACAGTAATTGCACCAAGTCATCGATCGCCCAATTAATGGGGGTACATGCATCGGTTTCCACATAGTATTAAACAACCGCTTCAAAAAGGGATTCGTTGCCGGAATATAGGTGCCTGCTGTGCGTCTCCTAAAGGCTTCACCATCAGGATTTTGAGCATGACCTACCCTTGCTGCAAACAGCCCATAGGAAATAGTCTGGGCGTACATATCCCCAAAATCAGAATCATTCAGATCTGGCAGCAACACCTACATAACCCACCAGCAACTCTCGACGCTTGACTGTAAAATCTGGAATTCCTGCTTTGTTGCCTTTTTCTTCAATCACCGCATCAATTCCATTAGCGGTAGCGGAATCCTCCAGCAAATCTTTTAATGCTGGGTAATGGCTGCGTTCGCTCCCTTTTGGGAGGTTTTTTTCAATGGACTGGAGGTAAGCTTCAAAAGTGATAGATGGCATTTAATTAGTTAGTTTGTTTGTATACAAGTACTCGTGACATGAATCTACTGAATAGGGAAACCAGGAATCAGTGCATCAATTTCTCTCATAAGTTCCCTGGTTTCCTTCAGAGCAACCACCACCTTTTGGTAATGTAACACATCCTCAAAGGATAAGGTACGTTTGGCTTTCTTGCGGTCTTTCAACCATTTATCTAATACCTGATAACCCCCAATCTTAAAGGACCACACTTCCGGGGCAATACCTTCAAAATAGCAACTTTTATTAATGTAAACCCTCTGTAGGTCTAGTTTGTAGGCTATTTTGGTAACAGCATTATCTCCTTCACCGCCCACCCACCCCCTTTCCCCCTCCCGATTCCCCTCCTGGGAGGGGGTAGGGGTGGGTGGGGATTGAGGGGGTGGGTTGAGTTTCTTGGATTTCATTAAGTGCAGATCTACTAATTCCTGACCTTTTGCCCCCAAATCTTTAAATAGCTGGTCATTACTAGTTAGGGGTACCCGGGGAAAGTCTATTTTAAGAAATTCCGCGTAACGTTGGCGATAGGTAGGACTGTGGAAAATGGCGTATATGTAGTAAAATATAGATTCTGGGGTGGGTATGTAACCAATTTTGGTTTTCATTGCACTGAGGAAGTCTGGGGAGAGGTTGGAAGATTTTTCGATAAATAGGCTACTTTGT
>JACONB010000249.1 GCA_014323965.1 Prochloron sp. SP5CPC1
CTCCCGTTTCCGTCTGCCACCAGGTATCGACAATAGGACACCGCCCTCCACCAATAACTTCATGGTACCACATCCAAGCGGACGGGTTAATCGGCTCCCCTACAGTTCCCAAGAGTCGTAGGGAAGATAAATCTCGTGCTTTGGGGAGGTGTTCTCCCATTTTAATAAAGGCACGAATGGCTGTGGGGGCAGTATAGAAGATATTTACTCCATATTTCTCCACTATATCCCAGAAACAGCCAAGGTTGGAAGGACGGGGTACTCCTTCGTACATTAAACTGGTGGCACCGTTGGAAAGGGGACCATAGACAATATAACTGTGTCCCGTAATCCAACCTACGTCCGCAGTGCACCAATAGACGTCAGTCTCCTGAAGGTCGAAGATCCACTTGGTGGTCATGTGGGTGTATAAATTATAGCCTCCCGTAGTGTGAACCACTCCCTTCGGCTTTCCCGTAGTACCGCTAGTATAGAGGATGAAGAGCATATCCTCACTATCCATGGGTTCAGCAGGACAGTGTCCAGACATTTCTGGTTGCACCTCGTGCCACCAATGGTCTCTTCCCGGTTCCATACTCACCTTTTCTTTGGTCCGTTGCACCACCAGCACATTAGTTACACTAGGGACCCCATTGTCAGCCAGTGCTCTATCTACTTGAGCCTTTAAAGGGACAATTTTATCCTTGCGATAACCTCCGTCAGCAGTGACCACTAATTTAGCTTCGGCGTCTAGGAGTCTGTCTTGCAGGGCTTGGGCACTAAAACCGCCAAACACTACCGTATGAGGAGCACCAATCCTTGCACAGGCTAACATGGCGATGGCTGCTTCTGGTATCATGGGCATATAAATACCCACCCGATCCCCTTTACACACTCCCAACTGCTTCATAGCGTTAGCCATTTGACAAACTTCCCGATGGAGTTGAGCGTAGGTAAGGGTGCGACTGTCTCCCGGTTCTCCTTCCCAAATTAAAGCTGCTTTATTCCGTCGCTCGGTAGTAAGATGTCTGTCCAGACAATTATAGGTAATGTTAATCTTACCGTTGACGAACCATTGGGCAAAGGGAGGTTTCCAGTCTAGTATTTTATCCCATGGTTTGAACCAGTGCAGTTCCTGTTGGGCTAATTCTGCCCAAAACTGCTCCGGGTTGGAACTAGCTTTCTGATAGAGTTCCTCATAGTGTTGCATACTTCCAATGGTAGCCCGTGAGGAAAAGTCTCTGGGGGGGTTAAATAGGCGTTTCTCTTGTAGTATTGATTCTATGGTTGATTGTGACATGGGGTTTGTTTTGTTGTTGGATAATTATAGTTTCACGCAGAGGCGCAGAGGCGCGGAGAGGTTATATTTCCCTTGGCGTCTTGGCGTCTTGGCGCGAGATAAAGGGGAAAAGTAATCCTGAGTTAGCTTTATACTCCTCAAAGTTGGGATAACGGGAAAGAGATTTATCTTTTTTGAGCATATTGGGAATAAATATCCCCCCCACAAACCCTGCTAAAATAAGGAAAGGCAACCAGTGTGTGGTTAGGAGCGCAAAGCTGAAATAAATCAATATTTCTCCCAGGTAGTTTGTATTCCTGACTCGGGCAAAAAATCCCTCAGTAATTAATCCTGGTTGATATTTGAGGGTATAATATTTTTGAGCATCGCTGCTATAATGGAAGAAAACACCAAACAAATTCATGACAATGGCAGCAGCAATTAAGGGATAGGGGGGTTCAGTGCTACTGCTAATGAGAATAAAGGGGGCTACCCAGTATAAACCTAAGGTGATGAAAAGAACAATGCCCATGGATAGGGGTATTTCTTCTTCCCACTGTTTATCAGGATAAATGCGGTCTTTGAATAACCACATGATACCGTAACTACCGTGGAGAGCTAGATAAACCCAAGGAGCGATAGTATAATTTTTATATCCTACCATGAGGGCGAAGATAACGATGAACGTCAGAGCTTTGTGAAGATTGATTCCCTGTTTAATTTTCATGTTTAAATCCACTGTTGTCAGAATTGTAGGTTGGGTTGAGGCAACGAAACCCAACAGCCAAGAGATTTGTGTTGGGTAACGCTTACGCTCTAGCCAACCTACCCCCTAGTGTCCCTACTACTTCCGGTGCTCCAGCAACTAAATGCAACTGGGGTAAATTGAGGGTTAAAATAGGCTTACCTAAGTTTAAATTGACAAAAGGACTATCGGCAGGGATGGTTAATTTACCTTTTTTTAAACCCAGAGGAGATGTAAAATTACTGGTAAAATAAAGTAACTCCTCACCCAAATCGCTAAAACTATAACCCTTCAATTGCTGTTTCCACCAGGTAGTCAAAGAAAAGAGTCCTTTTTGGTAACTAAAGCTACATAGTTCCCGTTCTTTTTGTGTTATAATTACCCCATGCTTATCCCAAGCAAAGTGAGCTAGTTCTTTCGGTAATCCCCAAATTTCTCGACCTCCAGCCACTGAAGCTGGATTATCTACATAAATATGGGAGATCCAAGCTCCCATTTTACCTTGATAGCGGACATAAGCTGGAGCAACTATTAACTCATTATAGGCTAATATGGAACCGGATTGGTAAGCGGAGAGATAAACACTACCGAGAGTCTTTCCGGAAAGAAGTTCAACCAGCTCTAATTCCTTAGGCACGAAAGGGCGCCCTCGGGAGCTGTCAACTAAATGCAAAGTAAGAAAAGCGTACCCTTTCAGGCTCCACGGTGCAGGAGGATAGGTCATTTTCCGTGATTATGGGGAACATCTACTATAATATTAACACTAATCATGCTATGGGAGAAATAAATATGAATGGTCCAACTGGAATTCTGCTCGTATCCTGTCCCGATCGCCAGGGATTAGTTGCCAAAATTGCTAACTTCATCTATGCTAATGGGGGCAATATTATTCACGCCGATCATCATACGGACTTTACCACCGAATTGTTTCTCACCAGGATAGAATGGCAATTGGCTGGGTTTAATCTTCCGAGGGAAGTAATCTCCCCTGCTTTTGAGGCGATCGCCAAACCCCTGGAGGCAAAATGGCAACTCCATTTTTCTGATTCCACTCCCCGCATTGCTATTTGGGTAACAAAACAAAACCATTGTCTATTAGACTTACTGTGGCGACAACAAGCTGGGGAAATTAAAGCTAAAATCCCCCTCATTATTAGCAATCACAAGGATTTAAAACCCATAGCAGACCAATTTGCCATTGATTTTCACCACATTCCCATCACCACTGAGAACAAGAACCAAGGAGAAGAGCAACAATTAGCCCTCTTAAAGCAGTACGACATCGATTTAGTGGTGTTAGCGAAATATATGCAAATTCTCAGTCCAGAATTTATCGCCCAATTTCCCCAAACTCTCAACATTCATCATTCCTTCCTCCCCGCTTTTGCTGGATCTAAACCCTATCACAGAGCTTACGAACGGGGAGTGAAAATTATTGGGGCAACTGCCCACTATGTGACCCCAGAACTAGACGCAGGACCAATTGTGGCTCAGGAGGTAGTCCAAGTTAGTCATCGGGATACTATTGCCGATTTTATCAGAAAAGGGAAGGATTTAGAAAGATTGGTATTAGCTAGGGCAGTGCGGTTGCATTTGCAAAACCGAGTCTTGGTTTACGGTAATCGTACCGTTGTTTTTGCTTGAAAATGTTTCACGCAGAGGCGCAGAGACACAGAGATAAGATGAGAGTCTGAAACTGAGTGCAAAACCTACATCAACTTTCTTATCTAAATCTTTAATGTCATTCTTTATATCCCCAACTTCATTAGTTAAATTGACAATTAATTGTTCCAATTTGGCAAAATTTGAGTCAGTCATGGTTTTCTCCTTCTCTTTTGTTTGGGTTAAGTCAGGGTGAGACTGTGGTTTTACTGGCGCCGCCATGTTTTTCCTCTTTTATTATACACTATCATATTATAACACAGATGGTTTATTTGTTAAAGAACAGAAGTTTGACAACACCGCTGACAAAACCGATAAATATAGCTGTCACACTAGCTTTACTGACAAACTCTGATGTTTCTAGTCGTTTTTCCCAACCATTGATTTTCTCGTCTATTTTTTTGTCTATACCCTTGATTTTTTCTTCCACACCATTGATTTTTTCATCTATTTTTTTGTCTATACCCTTGATTTTTTCATCCATGAGTTTCATCTCTCCTTTAACCTCCGCAAAACGAGTATCAACTTTCGCAAAA
>JACONB010000250.1 GCA_014323965.1 Prochloron sp. SP5CPC1
AAATATCGTATGCCAGACCGGTGCTGATAAAGAGCCAGCCAGCGATAAACAAGGCGGGAATGGTAAAAGCGTGAATGACCCAGTAACGAACGCTAGTGACTATGTCGGTAAACGGACGTTCTCCAGTGGTACCTGCCATTAAATTTCCTCCAACAAAAAAACTTATCAAACCTACTTATAATTCGACAAAGCTATAGCAATAGCCATCTTGGCGATAAACCGGCTGAATGTGGTTGCGAGAAGCGCTAACAACTTTACTGGATTTTTCGCCGTACCCGGCGCGTAAATCAAAATTGCCTCGCGTTCGTACAGTTTTAATTCTTACTCCCCTTAATCCAGCGTTTTGGCCTAAGCTTACATTAACAATGTCTCCGGTTTTCCACCCCTTAACTGGTCTCTTGGGTTTGTACCCTTTACGAGGGAAGCCATATTTGTCCATTTGGATTACCTGACGGCACCCGTGCCCCATGGCTTTGATTTGAAGAGGTTGGTTTGTTAAAACCTTTAATTCCGTTATCTCCCCTACACAAGCGGCATCAAGCCAGTGAGACTTGGGTAAGTCTAGCCGAATCCTGTTGTACTTAGTTCTTCCCCCAGTACCTACTGCTACGGGCAATCCAGTTTCTTTCAGACTTCGATAAAGTTTCCAACGGGTAGCATTGACAGCCGCAGCATCTTTTAACGGTAGCTTCGCTGAGGCTAAAATCCGCTTGCACAAATCCGGTTTTCCCTCCAGAAAAGACGCAAAGACAGCGAAGGCTTATCAATTAGGAGCTTGTACCGCAGTCGGAATGTAATTGTGTCCCTTGGCGCCTTTGCGCCTTGGCGCGCGGATTTTGGAACTATGTGTTCTACTTCTAGCTTCACAGAATTCGCTCCACAGTAAGCACATTGACGACCCCATTTTTCCAGCAGATATTCCCGAACTTCATACCCCATTAACTCCCCCTGTTGGTACAGAGTGCCAGAGATTTCAGGGTTTTGCATCTTTTGCGTATCAAACCTAACTAGCTCCTGGGATAAAGAACCAATGGGAGCGAGTTTCAAAAGCCGTCTCACCCAAGTCATGGTAGTTTCCACCCGGTGCTGTAAGCTTGGAGCCAACCAACCTTCCCGGCGGCGACGATTCTTAAAACGTGCTTTTCGGTAACGGGTCTTTCGGTTTCGGCGATTCCTACGAACAGCGCGACGAGAGTCTAGGGCTGATTTTATCCGGTCCCCACGGTGTTCTAATTCGGCTCCCCATACCACCCGCCCGTCTATGAGAAGAGCTAAACCAGTGATTTTCGAGCCGGGATCTATCTTGAGTTCCATCCGTTGGCCAGAAGCTTCTACAGACTTTTTCAGGATGATGGTAAAGGGGTAGCGACGGTAGACAGCCGCCTTACCTGCCGTCAGCAGTTTTCTGGCAGTAACAGGGCGACAGGGATTAAGAGGTTTTTGATTGGTATCTAAAACAAAAACGTAATTACACATGGTTTTGTGTGAACTCCGGTTTTGGGTAACGTGTGCCTCGCAGCAGGGTTCTGGGCTTGTTAGGCTACTGACACTGGCTTCACTTTTCAACTGATTCATCACCTGTTTAATCAGTAGCGATAGCAGCCCAGAGCTGGCGCCCTCCGGCGGCGGGTATCGTGACCAAAATAGCGGTTATCCCCAGAATTTACCAATGCCGGGGGTGAAGCTCCACCAATCTGAATGCTCTGGTTTTATCATCTTTGATAAGATTTGTCCAGGTTTAGTAATTGGTCCTAAATAGGGATATTGTTTTTAACTATTTTACATTATCGGGGGTTCGTATTTGAGCAAAACACCATTATTGCCCAAGACAAATCCTCTTTCCTCTCCCATAAACAGGATTTTGTAGAAATTAGCGGGAACCTTTTCTAGTTCCCTGTCTTTTTGCCAGGTTTTACCAGAGTCCTTGCTACAGAGTAAATTGCCACTTCCCCCAGTGACCCAAATTTCTTCAGGGGTGCGGTAAGCCACATCCAGCAATCCCCAACTGGTTCTGGGTTCTGGATATTGAGGATCTGTCCAGGTTTCTGGATCTTCGGGGTCAGAAAACTGAATTTGACCGCCGCGAGCTAGGAGCCAACGTCGTCCATCTTTGCCAAAACCCATATTCTGGAGCCGGCGAGAAGAATTCCGTTGGTGAGGTTCCCACTCTCTGGAACCGGGTTCCCAGGTGGAGTAGAAATTCCCTCTGGCAGAAACTGCAACATATTCTCCATCTGTGGAACGAGCAATATTCCGGGCTACCCCTACTGCTCCTTCTACCAAAGCTTTCCAGCTACTACCGCTGTCCTTTGTTTGGTAAATGGCTCCTAAGTCGGTCACCATTTCTGCTGCTCCGGGACTCAATGCCAAAATCCCATAGGGAGCACCTGGTAACTTGTCACTTAAAGGGATACGAGACCAAGATTCACCTCCATCATCAGTGTGGAGTAAAATGGACGGTTTGCCCACAATCCATCCTTCTTCCCCTTTGAAGCTGATACCAGTAAAGGTTATTTTCTCATCTCCCAGCTCTATATTTCTTTGTTTCCAGGTGTTTCCCCCATCAGTTGTTTCTTCGATAGTGGCTTTACTGCCTACCATCCAACCATGTAATGGATCCTCTGTAAAAGCCAGATCGGAAAAAGTTGCTTCAGTTGGGAGGTTAATTACTTGCCAGGGGTTAGAACTGGTGGATGCAACAGTGCTACAACCGACACATAATAAAGCCACCATCAACAATAGGCCAATTTCTTTCAATTTTCTCATGAATAACTCTAATATTAGCTCAAACCGTACAAACTCATGAATATTAAAAAGCCCACAGCCAAAGCACCAAAGATAAGCAGATTTTTCTGCCCTGGAGTCAAAGTGTTGACTCCGAAACCGTATTTGAGATTTTCCTGAAACCCCGAGGGGGCACCGCTAGAACCGATATTTGTGAACTGGGAGCGGCCCACGCCGCAAACCGGACAGCGCCAGTCAAGGGGTAAATCTTCAAATAAGGTTCCAGGCTCAATACGTGCTTTACTATCTCCTTTGGAAGGTTCGTAAATGTAGCCACAGCTACGACATTCGTAACGGGCGGGGGCAAGTTCTGCCAAGGTCTGTTCTTGGGGTCGATCCGGAACTGATCCGCTTTGCGGTGCGCTCATCGCTTGTGATTCGCTAATCTTAATCTATGTTATAAATCTTATCATTGAGTTTACCATTCTTAGTAAAAAAGTTCAAGAGGGAACAGGTGATGGACGCAGATGCGTTAGTTTGATAAATGAAAATAGATTATCCTGGCGATATGTTTGTACTCTCAGGTTACGAGTATCTTCTCGGCTTCTTACTTACTTGCAGCTTAGTGCCGCTCCTGTCTTTGACAGCATCTAAGCTTTTACGACCTAGCGGTGGCGGTCCAGAGCGACGTACTGTTTACGAATCCGGCATGGAACCCATTGGTGGTGCTTGGATTCAGTTTAACATTCGCTATTACATGTTCGCTCTGGTATTCGTGATTTTCGATGTAGAAACCGTTTTCCTCTACCCTTGGGCTGTGGCATTTAATCGTCTCGGTCTGTTGGCTTTCGTGGAAGCACTAATTTTTATCGCAATTCTGGTAGTTGCTCTCGTGTACGCATGGAGAAAAGGAGCCCTTGAATGGTCTTAACTGAATTTGAACAGCAGCAGAAGGAAAAAATCCTCAATCCCATTAATCGCACTCAGGTAACGTCTGACATGAGCGAAAACGTTGTCCTAACTACGGTAGACGACCTCTACAACTGGGCAAGGCTTTCCAGCCTCTGGCCTTTAATGTACGGTACTGCTTGTTGTTTTATCGAATTTGCTGCTTTAATTGGTTCCAGATTCGATTTTGACCGTTTCGGTTTGGTACCTCGTTGTAGTCCGAGACAAGCGGATTTAATTATCACCGCCGGAACGATTACGATGAAAATGGCACCTGCTTTGGTTAGGCTTTATGAGGAAATGCCGGAACCGAAATACGTTATCGCTATGGGAGCTTGCACTATTACAGGGGGCATGTTTAGTAGCGACTCGCCTACAGCAGTGAGAGGAGTGGATAAGTTGATTCCTGTAGATGTTTATATTCCCGGTTGTCCCCCCCGTCCGGAAGCAATTTTCGATGCCATTGTTAAATTGCGCAAGAAGGTTGCTAATGAGTCGATTCAAGAACGGGCTGTGAGACGACAAACCCATCGCTATTACAGTACCACCCACAATATGAAGGCAGTTGCTCCTATTCTCACGGGGGAGTATATTCGTACCGGAACGCGGGAAGCACCACCCCGAGAATTAACTCAAGCTATGGGTATGGCTATACCCCCAGCA
>JACONB010000251.1 GCA_014323965.1 Prochloron sp. SP5CPC1
TTGCTGGTAGACTTAGGATGGTGGAGCCAACACGAAAATCTGTTTCTACGCCGCAGCTCATATCCCGTAAACATTCCCCAAAAGGTACTAGATGTGGCGCAATGTTACCTGGACACTCCCCCTGCCGATCCCGATAGCCTAAGACTCGATCTCACTCATCTTAAGGTCTACACCATTGATGACGAGGCGACTCAAGAGATAGATGACGGCTTGAGCCTTGAAAACCTGGGGGAAGGACAAGGGTATCGGCTGTGGATTCATATTGCTGATCCCACTCGCTTAGTTTCTCCGGGAGACGAGCTGGACATGGAAGCTCGCCGTCGCAGCACTACCTTATATTTGCCCACTGGCATGATTTCTATGTTTCCAGCCCAACTGGCTACGGGACCAATGAGTTTGATCCAAGGTAAAGTTTGTCCGGCTCTCAGTTTCGGGGTTATCTTAGAGGAGTCCGGAGCCATACAGTCCTACAGTATCCATGCCAGCCACATAAAACCCACCTATCGCCTTACCTACGATGACGTTGATGAAATGTTCCAGTTGGATATTAAGGCAGAACCGGAGATATGTCAATTAGCCGCCATCGCCCAACTCCGACAGCAATGGCGCAGTAATAACGGCTCTATTCAAATTCATATGCCGGAATCTTCCATTAAAGTTAAATCCGATGAGGAAATCGTCATTGAATTGCTCAATGACTCTATATCTCGGCAAATAGTGGCAGAGATGATGATATTAGCTGGAGAAGTAGGGGGCAAATATGCTACTGAGCACAATATTCCTGTTCCCTTTCGCGCCCAACCTCAACCGGAATTGCCATCGAGAGAAGAACTATTGCAGCTACCAGCAGGTCCGGTGCGCTTCTGTGCCTTACGGAGCTGTATGCCCCGGAGCGAAATTGGGGTAACCCCAGCTCGCCACGCCAGTCTCGGGCTAGATAGCTATTCTCAGGTCACTTCTCCTATTCGCCGCTATACTGACTTATTGGCTCACTTTCAGCTGAAAGCCCATTTACGAGATGAACCTTTACCTTTCTCAGCAGAAGAGTTACAGGAAATCCTTTATAGTACCTCCATGTCCGCCTACGAAGCTACCTTAGTGGAGCGCCAAACTAATCGTTATTTTGCTCTAGAATATCTGCGGCGCAACGCGGATCGAGTTTGGCCAGTACTAGTATTGCGCTGGCTGCGAGAAGATGATAACTTGGGTTTGATTTTATTAGAAGATTTGGGTTTAGAACTACCCCATCGCTTCGAGGGTTCCGTTTCCCTGGGCGATCGCCTGGAAGTACAAGTTAGTCGCGCTGATCACCATCGGGATGAGATTCGCTTCCGGGAAGTACTTGCAAGTTATGATAATGAGCACAATTAAGATGTCTTCGGAGCAAAAACTAAACTAAATTGTAAGTTATGAGAAAAAAAATTAATATAGCATTTTGTGATTTTTGGAAAGGATTTATTCTCGAAAAATTTTTGCTCTTTAGATGTCTAGATGAATTCTACGATCTAGAAATTTCAAAAGATCCGGACTTGATTGTGTACTCTTGTTTTGGAAAGAGCTTTAAAGAGTTTGATGGAATAAGGGTTTTCTTTACTGGGGAAAATGTCAGACCCGAGTTTTGGGATTGTGACTATGCCCTAAGTTTTGATTACTGTGAAAGAGACAATCATCTAAGACTCCCACTATATGTTTTTCATACTGAGGCCCATCAATTAATTAAAGGAGAAGAAGATTTTGAGGGCATTTTGAGGGAGAAGACAAAGTTTTGTAATTTTATTTACTCTAATGCTCGATGCAAAATACGAAATAAATTTTTCAAAAAATTATCTCAGTATAAAAAGGTTGATGCTGTTGGAAAGCTCTTCAAGAATATTGAAGGAACGATTGAAGAGATTACAGGAATTAAAGGTCCCTCAGATGCTAAGGTAGAGTTTCTTCGGCCCTATAAGTTTACCATTGCCTTTGAGAATTCATCTTATCCGGGTTACACAACTGAAAAAATTATTCATCCGATGATGGCAAGGAGTATTCCTATCTACTGGGGAAATTAAATAGTTGATAGAGAGTTTAATAACAAAAGCTTTTTAAGCCTCCATGAATTTGCCAATATGGATGCCCTAATTGAAGAAATCATTAAAATATATCAAGATGATGAACTCTATCTTAAGTATCTTAAAGAACCTTATTTTTATAATAACCAACCTAATGAATATTTTGCTCCAGAGCGCATTAAACTCTTTTTTGACAAAATTATTAAAACACAAAAACTTAACCGGTTGAAATGGAGAGAAAAAATTTTGCATTATAACTTATTAAGAAAATTGGGGCGATGAAGATTCCCGTCTCTGCCGTTTATTATTAAACAGATGGGTTGGTGCTGTTGGGTAGAGTGCCCCGACAGTTACCTGTCGGCCCAACTACAGTTGCCAAATATCAAAAATTAGGATAGCTTGGTAATTGTGATAGTTTGTTCCTAGGGAGAGATAGCTTAGGCAATCGAGAAGCACTCGGAGCTGATTAGTCACTCTCTCCTTGATATTAACCTTAACAAAGGATTCAGCATGAAACTTCTTAAACTAACTCTGGGACTAATTGGCGTAGTACAACTACGGCGATCGCTTCTTAGGGAAAAACCGCAGAGACGCAGAGGAAGCAGAGAAAGAAAAGAAGAGAGAGTTTGTAGGGCGCCTCGCTGCCCACCACAAGGCATGTATTATTTTCCAGTGATTTTCTAGATAGAAAATAAATTAAAACAAAAGTGATAATTAGCTCTTATAGGTTGTTGTGAGCGAAACCGTCTACATCGAAACCAGCATTTTAGGCTACCTCACAGCCCGGTCAACCAGAAATCTAATTCTGGCGGCAAATATAGAGGTCACAAAGGAATGGTGGGACTCCCGCCGAAGTAGATTCACACTCTACATTTCGCAAGTTGTTATAGATGAGGTGGCGCGAGGAGACACTGAAATTGCAGCTAAACGTCTGGAAACCGTCAAGGGTTTACCGTTCGTAGAACTTAATCAAGCGGTACGAAGTCTGTCGGGGCAATTTCTCAGCCGTAGCAATCTTCCTATCTTTTGCCTCCGAAGATGCAGTTCACATTGCCGCAGCAACTGTTCACGGACTGGATTACCTGCTAACGTGGAACTGTAAGCATATTGCAAATGCCCAGATTCAAAGAAAGCTGGCAGAAATCAGCCTTGATTTTGGATACCAGCTACCCGTAATTTGTACTCCCTACGAACTATTAGGAGATTGAACCATGTTGCAGAATGAAATTCTAGATGAAATTCGTAAAATTCGTGAAGAACATGCCAAGTCTTTTAACTATGACTTAGACGCAATGTTTGCAGATTGGCAAAAGAAGGAAGCAGAAAGTGGTAGAAAAGTTGTTAATTTGTCAGCAGAGCCTCGTCGAACAAAACGTTGGATCGGACAAACCCAGAATCTTGATGGTGAGTCTATTAGGTGCTGATTTCTGATGCAGCTGAACTGCTAATAAATCGTTTCCTGCGAAGTACACATCAATTACTACACCTATTTTATCCCCGGTGAGTTGATGGTAAACTTCCAGGTTGATCAAATCACCCACGTGGTATTCCCCTTCTTCCAGTTGAGGGCGATCCTTTGCGGGAACAAGCAATTTAGATCCCCGCAAATTATCAGCCTCCTCCCGAGTTTCAATTCCCTCTAATTGTACCAC
>JACONB010000252.1 GCA_014323965.1 Prochloron sp. SP5CPC1
AAAATGACCTTACACAGACTAATTTACTGTAGCAACGCTATTCACAATTTGGAGTATCCAGATCTAAAAGATATTATGGACAAGTCCGAAAAGAATAACACCCCGGAGGGAATAACGGGAATACTCTGCTATGGTAACGACATGTTTCTTCAAGTACTGGAAGGACATAGAAAACGCATCAGCAATACATATGCAAGAATAGCAAATGACAAACGGCACTTCAACGCAGAACTAATTGAATTTTACGAAATTGAACATCGATTATTTGTTCAATGGTCGATGAAAGTCGTTCAACTAGGAACCTACTCCCAGGATAAAATTAGAAAGCTAAATCTAAAATATTCTAGTTCCACTGCATTCTCTCCAGTTTTGATGAACGCCAAACAGTGTCTTAATTTTCTCCTGGAGTTAAATTCATTATAAAATTAGCCGCTCTTCTTACCTCGACATTAATACAAACCCTCTCTCTTATTCTTCTCTCTGCGTCCTCTGCGTCTCTGCGGTTTTTATCTATAACATATAAACCCTATGAAAATTGTTTTTTTCGGTACCCCCCAATTTACTGTTCCTAGCTTAAAACGTTTGTTAAAAGAGCCTGAATTTGAAGTAATTGCCGTGGTTACTCAACCAGATAAACCGCGAGGTAGGGGCAAAAAACTCATCCCCACACCCGTAAAAACAGTAGCACTAGAACATCAGCTACCAGTTTGGCAACCCCAGAGCATCAAAAAAGACAGAGAAACTTTCCAACTACTTGAACAAAGTAGAGCCGATGCTTTTATTGTAGTTGCCTATGGGCAAATTTTCCCTCCCAAAATTCTGGCTTTACCAAAATTGGGTTGCATAAACCTTCACGGATCTATTCTCCCCCAATATCGGGGTGCCGCCCCAATTCAATGGAGTCTTTACAACGGCGATCGCACAACCGGAATTACTACCATGGTAATGGATAAGGGAATGGATACGGGAGCAATGCTGCTGAAAACTGATACTCCCGTAGGGTTACTAGAAAACGCCCAAGAAGTAGGAACCAAACTAGCTACAATGGGAGCAGATTTAATAGTAGAAACCCTGCTCAAGCTGAACCAGGGAGTTATTGAACCTATTGCTCAAGATTCATCAATAGCAACTTACGCCAACCTGATTAAAAAATCAGATTATGCTTTAGATTTGTCTCGTTCTGCTCTTGAACTTCACAATCAAATAAGAGGATTTTACCCCAATTGTCAAGCATTATTGGGCAGCCAAAAACTCAAAATTCTCGCCACAGCACCTGTAGGTGACCCTTATTTCTCTCAACTACCCCCAGAATTGAACCTATTAGAACAACAATGGGATAATTTATCTGCTCTTGGTGGAAGTCCCGGAGAAATAGTGAGTATCATCAAAAATATCGGCCCAATTCTCCAAACTGGTGAGGGACTGTTGCTGTTGCGGGAAGTACAACTAGCTGGTAAGCGTCCTCAGTCTGGTTGGGATTTTGTCAATGGAATGCACCTCAAGGTGGGAGAGATAATCAAAAATGGTTAATATTCCTCTATAGGAACATAAAAACGACAGCCTTCACAAGGTCCTTCTGGATTGACAGCGCAGCGCAGTATTTCTGAACGAGCATTATAACTACAGCTACTATCCCCAATTACCAACCTTCCTTCAAAGTCGCTGGTTTCAGTGGGTCTTTCGGCTAGTTGAACAATTAGGGAAATGTGTTCTAAACAATAGCCACCAACCTTATATTGATAATGGTGGTGGCGTTCTAACACTAGATAGGTTTTCCCTTGGACATCGATATAATTCCCAGGTTGAGGTGTCCATTCCAGTTGAATTTTCCCTAGAGATCCACGAGGGTGGGTCAGAATTAGCTCTGTAGGTACCATAGAATATATTGGCTCAATCTCTGTTTGTTTCTACAGAGGTATCATCAACAATTTCTCCGTGACTTAAGGGTTCCATAGCATTGCCTTTTACGACCTTGTCATTAATCAGAGTAATAGCTTGTTCCAGAGCTTTAAGACGATTGGTAATCCGGTTGTGGGGTGGCAATAAATTTAGAATTTGCAACCGTCGTAACCTCGCCTTTATTTTACCACTAGCACCCACAAGGAAAACTTCGCGACGTTTCTCACAAGCCTCCTTAACCATATTCTCGATGGCTAGAGAAGCAGTAACTCCTAACAGAGGTACGTCACTTAGATCCAAAATAAGAATATCGAAATTTTGGACAATTGTCATTTGCTGAGAAATAGCCTTGGCAGCACCAAAACTCATTGGTCCCCCCAGACGGAACAGCAAAATTCGACCCCCTGCGGACTTTAATAGCTGTTTTTCTTCATGGCTCAATTGGGTTTCATCGCTAGGATCAGTAATAGCTTTAACCTTATCCATCTGTAAGTCGCTCAGACTCTTAACCGTCAAAAGATTAGCTACGAAAACCCCCACCGCCACCGCAATAATTAAATCCCAAAATACAGTCAGAAACAGTACTGCATACATCAATGCTGCTGCCTTCATTGATAGGCGATGGGCACGTTTCAGGAAGCTCCAGTCAATAATATCAATCCCTACTTTGATTAAAATACCCGCCAATACTGCATTGGGAATCTGAGCGGTCAAATTTCCAGCCCCCAAGACGATAATGAGCAGTATAACTCCATGAATGATACCGGAAAGGGGAGTTTTCCCCCCCGCATTAACATTGACTACGGTGCGCATGGTGGCTCCTGCACCGGGTAGTCCGCCAAATAACCCAGCAATCAGGTTGCCGATCCCCTGACCGATTAATTCCCGATCCGAGTCGTGCTGGGTGCGGGTAATGTTATCCGCCACGAGAGAGGTGAGCAAAGAGTCGATGGATCCCAAAGTTGCCAGCATCAGGCCATAAATAAGAATATCCTTAACTTTATTTAACTTAAATACAGGAATATGGAGTTCAGGTAGTCCCGTGGGAATTTCCCCAATCCTTGTCAGCTCGCTATGGGGAAACAAATAAACCGAGATTAAAGTACAGACGATCAGAGCGAGTAAAGGGGATGGTATATAAGAATTAAGCTTGCGGGGCCACAAAAAAACTATCACCAGGGTCAAAATTCCCAAACCCAATGCAGGAACATTGACATTAGTCAAAAACTCAGGTAAACTTGAAAGAGACTTTATTACGCTTCCCGCTCCCTCCTTCCCTAGCAAGGGTCCGATCTGTAAGATAATAATAATCGCGCCGATACCGGACATGAAACCCGATATTACCGTATAAGGCATTAGGGTTATGTATTTACCCAGCCGCAGCACCCCGAAGAGAATCTGAAATAATCCCCCGAGCATGACAACAGTAAAAGCCATTGCAGGTCCGTTTTCCGGGTTGGTTGCTACCATAGCGGTGAATACGGACGCCATCACAACAGTCATGGGACCCGTCGGACCTGAAATTTGGGATGGGGTGCCACCAAAAAGAGCGGCAAACAACCCCACAAATATAGCGCCGTAAAGACCTGTAATTGCTCCAGCACCAGAGGATACCCCAAAAGCAAGGGCTAAGGGTAAAGCGACAATGGCAGCAGTCAAGCCGCCAAAAAAATCGCCCCGCAAGTTCTGGAATTTCAAACCATTAATAAGTCGCATGACTCGGTTAACTCATTAAATAACAAGGGAATAGGTTGAGGAAGTCGCTCTTCCCTATTGCAAGAGTACCTAGATTGCTCCTACT
>JACONB010000253.1 GCA_014323965.1 Prochloron sp. SP5CPC1
TAATATCTAATTATTTAAATAAATTATTAATTACAATTATTTTATGCATAGCACCGGGAAGGCCACCAACATCAGGAGGTTCACAAGGACCGAATCAAGGAGGGTATCTCTCGGAAGAGCAGCTTAACAGCGATGAGACCGGGGAGCCTTATGAGCGTAGATACGGTACGGTTCTAAGCACAGGGGCGGTTGGATTTAACCCCAGCCCCTCGAGTGCAACTGAGTGACCGTGTTCATGTTTGCCAGCATTGTGGCCATTTTGAAGACCGCGACGTTAATGCAGCTCAAGTAATTTTGGCTTGGGGCTTGCGGGGCAGGAACTGTCCTCTCCAGACGCCTCCTCGCCCTGCTCTACTTCATTAGATTGGTTGTTATTAATCAACACGAGGGGAAATAGCCCGCAAATATACCCACAGACAGATAAGCTTATCCCTAATATCCACAATAGGATATTCACGTACATATGGTCGCGAGAAAAACTTATAGAATCCCGCGACTTGAGCGTAGCGTCCTCGTGGGAGTGTCAAAAATCAGTAACGGCTGCATAACAAAGATTACTGAGGAGGCTTTGTGGTATAAAAAAAGTGAAAAATAATAATTTGGTTGACACCGAGGGAGTATTTAGGGTATGCTATAACCAAGGCAGAAAAAATAGAGAATAATACAGGATCCTAATGAGTAGGATAGACTATCGCAAAAAAATGGACTTTGAAACAGCATTACAATATGTAGACGGAGCAATTTTTACGAAGGCAGGACGACACCTGAATGTTCCAGAAGAGACAATTATTCGGGGTACTTGGCTTGGTTTGACCTATGATCAGATGGCCGATACATCACAATATAGTGTCAATTACCTGATGCGAGATATTGGACCGAAATTCTGGAAACAACTGTCGGAAGCCTTGGGAGAAGAAGTAGGGAAAACGAATTTTCGGATCGCCTTAGAACGGCGATACGGGAAGCAATTCCAGAAAGGTTTTTTGTCGGATCACAATCAAGACCCCATATTCTTTGACTCCAAATCAGACAAGAATTCAACCTCTAGTCGGGGCGAAAGCTCTCTTTCTAGCGGTCTCGTAGAAACTCGCCCCAACCAAGATTGGGGGGAAGCACCGGACGTATCAATTTTCTACGGTCGCACCGAAGAGTTAAATAGCCTCAAGGAATGGATAATTGACGATGGTTGCCGACTGGTAGTGTTGCGAGGCATTAGCGGCATAGGCAAAACCGCTCTTGCTCGCAAACTGGTAGAAGAACTACAAGAGGACTTTGACCACGTCATCTGGCGGAGCCTAAGTCACGGTCCAAGTCTGAAAGAGCTAGCGGAAAACTTGCTTAAATTTCTCTATCATCAAGCATACAGGTACAAAGGCGATCGTGTCTCTCAATTGATAGATTGCTTGCGCTCATTACGTTGCCTGCTAGTCTTAGATGGAGCCGAAGCAATTTTAGCAGCAGGTCAGCTAGCGGGACGCTATCGCCAGGGCTATCAGGATTACGGCGAATTGATGCGCCGCGTGGGGGAAGAATCCCATCAAAGCTGCGTCATCGTCACAACTCTGGAAAATCCAAGGGAAGTGTCTCTCCAGTCGGGAGAAAATTCAGCAGTTCGCTCCTTCATAGTATCAGGGTTGTCCGCTTCGCTTGAGCGAGAAATATTGAAAGGAGAAGGGCTAGTAGAATCAGAAAATTGGCAAGGCTTAATGGACCATTATCAAGGCAATCCCGCCGCCTTAAAGATGGTTGCCAAACTTATCCGCGAACTGTTCAATGGCAATGTGGCTGAATTTCTGGAACGACAAACCTTCGTTTTCGGCGATATTGAAGAACTATTAACCAAATCCTTCCACCGCTTGGGAGATATGGAAAAAGAAGTGCTGTACTGGTTAGCAATTGAGAGCGAACCAGTTTCCTTCTCAACCATAGAAAAGAACATTACTTTACCTGTCTCTCAAGGAGAACTGCTGGAGGTATTTGCTTCTCTAGGACAGCGCTCCCTGATCGAAACACCAACCAAGAGCGGAAAATCCCTCTTCGCTCTGCTGCCAATGGTGATGGAGTATATCACCAATCAACTCGTCGAACAGATTGGCGACACAGTAGTAACCACTGATCCACAAAGTCGCCAATTATTGCAGCTCCCTGTTGAAGAATCAATCGAGCTAACGCGATCGACGAAAAAGCCAATTTACCTCACTGGTTGGTTGGAAAACAAATTTGAGCTAGGTTGGCAATCAGTGGAAGCTATGATATCGGGAGGATTACCGAATAAACTCGCTCCAAGGCTGCGCAGTACCTTCCATCTTAGGAACGAGAGTCTCGTCAAGCGCTTCAAACAGCTAAACGTGGGAACAGGATCTAACGAGAAATTGGTAGCGTTGCTCGTAGCGATAGCCATTGAAGCCGGAGAAAAATTCGGAATTCGGGTTCAAATTCAACCTACTCTTAACGATACAGTACTACCAAAGAATCTCAAGTTGAGTTTACTAAACCAAGAAGGAGAAACCCTGCGGGAAATACAATCAGGAGGTCAAGATAACTTCATTCAACTGCCGCGCTTCCGGGGCCAGGCGAAAGAGCGCTTTAGTATACAGGTAGCCCTCGCTGGCACTAGCCTTGTAGAAGAGTTTGTGATCTAATAGCCCGAAGCTGTCAGCTTTCACCTTATGTAGGGGCGCGACCCGTTGCGCCCCTAGCCCTACGCTGATTGTGCTAATGGCTGCTTCATTCTGAGAGCTATTTATGAGTAAAGTCATCTTGAGTTTGGGCCTGGGAGATTTAGACAACGGCTTTTTTAGGGTCACAGTTCAACTGTGGACTGGAAATCAACGGGCACTAATGCAATGCCAAGGTAGTTTACCCCCGGCCCCCTCTTTGGCAGTACTGCACAGGAACTGGCAATCCCTGTACAGAGGTTACTACCAAAACATGGCTGTCCGTTTAGACATAGACACCACGGACTCGGAAGATACAGACCGATTTTCCGACGCTGAATTCTGGGAAACCTGCCAAAAACTCCCCCAACAACTAAATGATTGGCTTAACTCAGACTCGTTTAGGGGTATTGAGCAGCAGTTGCGAAAGCACTTGCATCATTGCGAGGAAATTCAGTTAATAGTGGAAACGGAAGACACTGATGCGCGAAAACTGCCCTGGCACCTCTGGAATTTCTTAGATGACTATCCTGCTTCAGAAGTAGCATTGAGTCTTCCTGAGTTTGAGGGAAAAGTTGCCTACAGCAGAACACCTCCAGGAGAGGTGAGAATTCTTGGTATTCTGGGAAATAGCACTAACATTGACATTACCAAAGACAAGGCAATAATAGAAAAATTACCCGGTGCGAAACCAGAATTCCTCTCGCAACCAGAACGACACCAACTCCAAGCCAAACTTTGGGAGCAAGATTGGGATATCGTGTTTTTTGCCGGACATAGTTGTTCTTCTGGGAAAATATACATCAATACTCTGGATCAAGAGAACACCCTCACAGTTGAAGAGTTAGAGAATGCCCTCCGCCATCAAATAAATAGGGGGTTGAAACTAGCAATCTTTAACTCTTGCGAGAGTTTGGAGTTAGCCATTGGGCTAGGTAGACTCAATCTTTCCCTGACAATCGCCATGAGAGAGCCAGTGCCGGACAAGGTGGCGGCTGTATTTTTGAAATATTTTCTCCAAGCATTTGCCAA
>JACONB010000254.1 GCA_014323965.1 Prochloron sp. SP5CPC1
AAATATCGCTCCTAAGAAAGTGAGCCGATTGATAACCCCTTCCAAATATTGGCTCGTTGCCTTTCCTGGACGAATTCCAGGAATAGAAGCTCCCATTTTTTTCATATTTTGGGACATATCTATCGGGTTAACAATCAAGGAGGCGTAGAAATAACTGAAGAAGACAATTAACACTAAGTAAACTACCACGTAAACCAAACTTCCAGGTCTGAGAGCATTAGCTATACCATTCAATACTTGATTTAATTGGGCATTGTGGCTACGGTACCTACCTTTGTAGAAAGTGCCACTGGAGTGACAACTTTTAGAGGTTTGGGGGCTACCTCATTGCTTATTTTAGTGGGTGTTGCCATTGATACGGCCAAACAAATTCAAACTTACGTTATATCTCAGCGCTATGAAGGTATGGTTAAACAATAGCTATTCAAATAACTATTGTTTAACCATCTTATCACGAAGTCTGAAGCAGGAAATTAGAGTTTTGACAAATCTCTTTCTTCAGACTTCATAACTTCGGAGAATTGTTTCGTGAAACGATTAATCTTTTTAGGACCACCTGGGGCAGGGAAGGGAACTCAAGCAAAACTCTTGGCGGCGAAAACGGGAATTGCTCATATCTCCACTGGGGAAATGTTGCGCTCTGCGATCAGTTCTGGTACAACTCTTGGCAAACAGGCTCAAACTTATGTGGACAAAGGGGAATTAGTGCCCGATCAATTGCTTCTGGATTTAATTCGGGCCAGGTTGAGAGAACCGGATGCCAAAAATGGTTGGATTTTAGATGGATTTCCCCGGAATGCCTCCCAAGCTGCTTTTTTGGATAAACTGCTGATGGAAATGAATCAAGCTTGTGATTATGCGATTAACTTAGAAGTGCCAGAGCAAGTTTTGATGGAACGCTTGGTGGGTCGGGGGCGCAAAGATGACAATCCAGAGACCATTAGGCGTCGTTTAGAGGTTTATCACGAACATACGGCACCAGTACTGGATTTTTATCTTCTCAAGGGCAATCTTAAGTCAGTAAATGGCGATCGCCCTCTGGAAGAAGTAAATAAATCTTTGCAAGAAATTGTCAATGGTGGTATTCGAGATTTGAAATAGAGGAAAAAAAATTGGCTAAACAAGATTTAATCGAAATGGAAGGGGTAGTAACGGAATCCTTACCTAATGCAATGTTTCGCGTAGACTTAGACAATGGTTTTAACGTTCTCGCTCATATAGCAGGTAAAATTAGGCGCAATTACATCAAAATTCTACCAGGGGATCGGGTGAAGGTGGAATTAACTCCCTACGATCTTACCAAGGGGAGAATAACCTATCGTCTGAAAAATAAAAGATAAAATGCAGTCGCCGGTTCCTAACCTGTACATAACTGACTTATGCGGCCTGCAAAAATAGCTGCCAAGAGAGGGACATGGGAAATTGCCCCAAGTTTTGGCTAATTGGCTGACCAAATAGATTAAATTTGATATAATAGTTTGCTGTGCAGTTTACCCAAAAAAAACATGAAAGTTAGAGCATCAGTGAAAAAAATGTGCGAAAAATGCCGCGTTATACGAAGGCGCGGTCGAGTGATGGTGATTTGTCAAAACCCCAAGCACAAGCAAAGACAGGGTTAAAGAGACGGTAATTTTAGAGCGCGGTCATCGGATATCGTAGCAAATACAGCAAAAAAGGGAGAAAAAAAGCGTGGCAAGGATGGCAGGTGTAGACTTACCCCGCGATAAGCGCGTGGAAATAGCCCTAACTTATATCTATGGTATTGGTTTATCGCGGGCTCAAGAAATATTAGCGAAAACAGGGGTGAACTCGGATACATGAACATTAAGCGTCTAGCAGACATCGGTACTTATCGCGGTCGTCGTCACCGTATGGGGCTACCAGTGCGAGGTCAGCGAACTCGTACTAATGCCCGCACTCGTCGCGGTAGAAGGGTTACGGTTGCGGGCAAGAAAAAAGCACCTTCCAAGAAATAAGCGGTCAGTTAATTAAAAGAAAGCATTAGTAAAATGGCGCGCCCAACGAAAAAAAGCAGTTCAAAAAAGAACAAACGTAACGTTTCTAACGGAATGGCTCATATCAAATCAACCTTCAATAACACCATAGTAACAATTTCTGATTCAAAAGGCGATGTTATCTCTTGGGCATCAGCAGGCTCCAGCGGCTTCAAGGGAGCGAAGAAAGGAACTCCCTTTGCAGCGCAAACCGCAGCAGACAGTGCAGCACGCAGAGCGATGGAACAAGGAATGCGTCAGATTGAAGTGATGGTGAGCGGTCCGGGAGCAGGTCGAGAGACGGCGATTAGGGCACTTCAAGGCTCCGGGCTAGAAATTACTCTGATTCGGGATGTTACCCCAATTCCTCACAACGGCTGTCGTCCGCCTAAGCGTCGTCGAGTCTAGTTAGGGAGTAGGGTCCAAGAAGTAGGGGAGCACAGCACTAGGGAGTAGGGTCCAAATGCATCGCAATTGCGAAGCAACCGCCTTTGGCGTCCCTCTCCCTTTCTCATCACTCCCTTTCTCCCACGTTGCCGCGTTGACACATGACAAACCAAGGGAGGTCACTCTGTGGCAGAGTTTAAAATTGATTGTATAGAATCGAAGACACAGAAAAATCAGAGTCAATATAGCAAATTTATCCTCGAACCTCTCGAACGCGGTCAAGGAATCACTGTGGGCAATGCCTTAAGACGGGTTTTACTATCGAATCTGGAAGGAGCAGCAGTGACTGCGATCCGGATAGCAGGAGTGAATCACGAATTTGCAACCATTGAGGGAGTAAGGGAGGACGTCCTGGAAATAATGTTGAATATGAAGGAAATCGTCCTCAAAAGCTCCACCAATCAAACTCAGCTCGGTCGTCTGAAGGCTACGGGACCGGGAACAGTAACGGCAGCTCAGTTTATAGTACCCTCAGAAGTAGAAATCGTAGATCCAAACCAGTATGTTGCTACTCTGGCTGAAGGGGCAACCCTGGAAATGGAGTTTCACATCGAAAGGGGAAAAGGCTATCGGGCTATAGAACGGGGTAAAGATGAAAACAGATCCTTGGACTTCCTGCAAATAGATTCTGTCTTTATGCCTGTGACCAAGGTAAAATACAGTGTTGAAGATGCCAGGATAGACGAAAGTGATGCCAGAGATAGGCTCATTTTAGAGATTTGGACTAATGGCAGTTTACAACCAGAAAACGCTCTTTCTACTGCGGCAGGGATTGTTGTGGATTTGTTTAATCCCCTTAAGGAGCTGCATATAGAACCGATTGTAAACAGTTATAGAGACAAGGACGATCCTACTAGCCAGATACCTATTGAGGAGTTGCAGCTGTCAGTACGGGCATATAACTGTCTGAAACGAGCGCAAATAAACTCTGTGGCCGATCTACTCAATTACAGTCAAGAAGAACTCTTGGAAATTAAAAACTTCGGCCTCAAATCAGCCAATGAGGTAATTGAAGCTCTACAAGAGCGTTTGGGCATCACTTTGCCTGAAGCGAAATCTTGATTCTTAATGAAGGAGAAAAATTCCTATGCGTCATAGATGCCGAGTACCCCAATTAGGGTTGCCAGCGGACCAACGTCGAGCTTTGCTGAGAAATCTTGCAACACAAATAGTTCGTCACGGTCAAATTAAAACTACTAAAGCCCGTGCTAAGGCGGTGAGAAAGGAAGTAGAAAGAATGATTACTCTGGCCAAAGATGGTTCTTTGGCAGCAAGACGGAAAGCCTTGGGCTATCTGTACGACAAACAATTGGTACATTCCCTGTTTGCAGCAGCAAAAGAGCGCTATGGCGATCGCCCAGGAGGCTATACTAGAGTGGTGCGCACGGTGCGCCGTCGGGGGGATAATGCAGAAATGGCCATCATCGAACTAGTTTGATGTCAAGAGTCGCCCTAGTAATTCAATACTTAGGGACTCATTTTCATGGCTGGCAACGACAACCAAACCTGCGGACGGTACAAGAAGAAATCGAAAAGACGATCGCCCCTGTAGGAGGACATTCAGTTACTGTATGTGCTGCGGGGCGTACTGATGCGGGAGTACATGCAGCGGCTCAAGTAGCTCATTTTGATTACTTTGGTTATATACCTGGCGAGCGTTGGGCGTCAATTCTCAATGCTCGCCTACCCGAGGACATTCTCATTAGAGGTTCGGCGGAAGTTCCTTTAACCTGGCACGCTCGTTTTTCTGCTAGTTGGCGGCGCTATCGCTATACTCTCTATACCGACAAGGAACCAAACTTGTTCGTAAAGCCATTTTCTTGGCATTATTATTATGTACCTCTGGATGAGTCTCTTATTACTGCTGCGTTAAAACCCTTGCTCGGGAGACATCACTTAGCAGCCTTCCGAAGAGCCAATTCCTCTCGGAGTCATTCTTGGGTTGAGGTTCAAGCAGTAGAATGTTACCGACGAGGACCATTACTCCAGATAGAAATTCAAGCTAATGGCTTTTTATATGGAATGGTACGACTGTTAGTGGGAACCCTGGTTGAGGTAGGAAGGAGGAGGCGATCGCCTGCTAGTTTTACCCAACTCTGGATTGAAGAAAGACGAGAAGAAGTCAAATATTCTGCTCCTGCTAAAGGTTTATGCCTGCTTAGAGTTGGCTATCCAGAATTTCCCTTTCCCCGTAAAATTTGGTTTGATACCCAACCAACTTTTCTATGAACCAATTTAAAAACTAATGAATAAAACACAAGTGCCAATAAAAGAAAATCTAGAACAACAATGGTACGTGGTAGACGCTGCACAAGAGCGTTTGGGACGTTTGTCTTCTGAAATTGCCACCATTCTTAGGGGGAAAAATAAGCCCACCTTTACCCCTCATATGAATACGGGGGACTTCGTTATCGTGGTCAACGCGGACAAAGTAGTTGTCACGGGGAAAAAACGTAACCAAAAACTTTACCGCCGTCATTCTGGCAGACCTGGGGGTATGAAAGTAGAAACCTTTGCCCAACTTCAAGGACGCATTCCGGAAAGAATCATTGAAAAGGCGGTTAAAGGAATGTTGCCGAAGAATTCCCTCGGTCGCAAACTATTTACCAAGTTGAAAGTTTACGCGGGACCTAACCATCCCCACGCAGCGCAAAAACCTCAAGAACTGAAAATCAATACCTTAGGTTAAAACCTAAGGCTACTATTCTCGAAGGAGTTAAGTAATGCAAGCAGGAGAAAGTACAGGCAAGGTCGTGTACGGAGGTACGGGGCGACGGAAGTCTGCGGTGGCAAGAGTAAGCCTTGTTCCCGGTGGCGGAGAGATAACTGTTAATGGCAGGTCGGGAGATGACTACTTTAACCGCATTGTTAGTTATGCTAACTCTATTAAGGCTCCTTTGGAGACTTTGGGGTTGGAAAGTGAATATGACATTATTGTCAAAGCTCATGGCG
>JACONB010000255.1 GCA_014323965.1 Prochloron sp. SP5CPC1
TAGGCAGATCCGAATCGCTACCCATAATTATACCAACTAATGGCTGTTTTTCACTCATCTGACCATATTAACAGGTTGATTGGGATTAGCGGGATTGGGTATCAATCTATCCTTGTTACAGTCTACCAGCAAATCTAACTTTTCTAACACCGTTTGTCCAATTAATACCTCATCCCCCAAAACCAGGGCTTCTTCCACAGTAGATCTTCCTTCCCACTCTATTAGTACAGCGTCGGTTACCCCTACAGCTTCTTTCCTTCCGTCTGCGTAACCCGCAACTCCTTGTTTTCTGATTTCTAAACCCAAGCTTTGCACTACGTGAACCGGGAACACGGAACAAACGGCACCCGTATCCACAATAGCTTCCGTTTCGTACACTCGAACCCCTTCCTGGGCTAATTTTCCTTGACGTGCTAACATTTCATCCAATGCATTGGTTAGCTTGACTTTTGCTCTAACTTCTGCCATAATGGTTACTTGTTGTTTGTTCTTGTTGTCAATATTATCGCCCAAAGGAGAGAAACTGTGAAATTTATCCCCTTAACCATACGGGAAAGCAAAATTTGGCGGAGTTTACGCTCCCGCAAGAATCAAATCATCATGAAATACCGTTTCTGGATGAGTTTACGCTTCAATGTTACCCCTGTACTTATATATCAAATGGGGAAAGTCGGTTCTAGCTCCCTGTATTTTTCTTTGAGGAACTACGTTCCCTTGGTGATTCACTGTCATACATTGGGAGAGGATCATTGGGATTGGCGAGTTAGTCAACTTTATAAAATGGTATTTTTAGAGAAAAAGCAGCTTCCAATGAAAATTATATCTCTGACGCGAGAGCCTATCAGTCGCAACCTATCTGCTTTTTTTGAATATTTTGAGCGACATACAGGGGTACCATATGAACAATCCAATTTTTCTCTTGAATATCTAATGGAAATATTTATCAACAAAGAATCACCAGCTTGGCCAATACAATTTCTACATAATTTTGAATATTTATTTGGAATAGATATTTATGGGACACCTTTTCCGTCATCGGGAATAGCTACATATAAGAATGGCAAGATTGAACTTTTAGTGATGCGCTCGGAAATAAGTGATGAAAAGAAAATTGAAGCGGTAGAAAAGTTTTTGGAAATAACTAACTTTAAACTCAACAATACCAATATTGGTGCCCAAAAAGAATATGCCCAAACTTATAAACTTTTCAAAGAAAAAATCAAACTTCCCTTAGACTATATTAATAAAATGTGTGATTCTCAATATTTTAATCACTTTTATAGCAAAGAAACAGTTGAGTCTGTGAGGAAAAAATGGATGGATAGAATAACCTAATATTAGCTATTAGTATACCTCTCCTTTGCGTCTTTGCGCCTTTGCGCGAGATATTTTCCTTATAGTAGCACAGACAGGTGCTAACATTTCATCCAATGCATTGACTATTAACCGGTAAATGAAACCTCAGCAGCAGTTTGAGATTATCTACACCCGTGTCTTAGCTTCCCATCTAGCAGCAATTGAGCGGAAGTATCATTCGCTCATTCGCAGTACAATAGAGGACCAGTTGAGCTATGAGCCAGAAGTTAAAACCCGCAACCGCAAACCTTTACGACCATATTCGCAGCTGGGAGCAACTTGGGAACTCCGTTTGGGAGCCAGGAATGAGTTTCGAGTGTTTTATGAGACTAATTCTGCAACCTATGAGGTTTATATCTTGGCCATTGGGATTAAAATAGGGAACCAGTTATTTATAGCAGGAGAGAAAGTTGAACTATGAAACTCGTAACTTTGGGTGAAATCAAGGATAATTTGGATACTTACTTGCATCAATCTACTGATGAGCAAATTTTAATTACAGACCAGGGAAAAGCAATAGCTGCTGTGAATATTATAGTAGACCCAGATGAGCTAGAAAGAATGATGTTAGCCAATAATACTAAATTTCACCATATTATCACCCAATCTAAAGTTAGTCTCAACCAAGATGGGGGTCTTAAGTCTGATGAATTTTGGACATTGGTGGATGAATTATCAACTCAAAAACCAGAATGATATTGGTGGGCGAGATACAGAGGGTGGTGGGCAATGCCCACCCTACCAGATTAACCAACCAAACCACTATGTCTGAGTAAGGGTTCGGTTTGGGGTTCCCTTCCTCGGAAGGCTTTAAATACTTCCATAGGATGCTCACTACCCCCTAAAGCGAGGACTGTATCTCGGAAACGCCTCCCGGTAGATGCGATCGCATCTTTAGACTCCAACCCAACTTCCTCAAAAGCAGCAAAAGCATCAGCACTGAGGACTTCTGCCCATTTATAACTATAATACCCGGCAGCGTAGCCCCCGGCAAAAATATGACCAAAAGAACAAAGGAGGGCGTCTTCCGCTAAAGGAGCCATGACTGTAGTAGTTTTTGCTACCCTTTCCCTCACCTCACTGGGAGTTTCTTCTCCTGAAGGTTCATAACGGTGGTGTAATTCCAGATCCACTTGGCTAAAATGGAGTTGGCGCAACATCCCAGAACCGCTCATATAATTCTTGGCTGCCAATAATTTGTCATAGTAATGCTCTGGTAGAGTTTCTCCCGTTTCGTAATGTTTAGCCATAGCGAATAAGGTGGGGCCATGGTAACACCAGTTTTCCATAAACTGGCTGGGCAATTCCACTGCATCCCATTCAATATTATTAATTCCCGCAGCCTCAGGATAGTCTACTTGGGTGAGCATATGCTGTAAACCATGACCAAATTCGTGGAAGAGGGTTTCTACTTCCTCAAAAGTCATCAAACTGGGTTTATCTCCTAGAGGAGGGGTTTGGTTACAGATTAAATAAGCGACGGGGAGTCTTACTTCCTCTTGAAATTTAGCCCGTCCAATGCAATCATTCATCCAAGCACCACCCCGCTTTTCTTGGGGACGACTGTAGGGATCCAGATAGAAATAGGCGATGATAGCGTCAGTTTCGTCTTGGATTTGAAAATAGCTCACGTCGGGGTGCCAAACTGGTGCTTTTTGCTCTGCGGGGGTAATAGTGACACCAAAGAGCTGGTTTGCCAAATCAAACAACCCCTGCAATACTTGAGGGAGGGGAAAATAAGGACGTAACTCCTCCGCATTAAAGGCAAATTTGGCTTCTCGCTGTTTTTCTGCCCAAAAACTAATATCCCAATGTTTTAAATCCTCATTCCCTGCAAAAGCTTTTAATTGGGCTAATTCTGCCTCAGCAGCATGATAACTAACCCCTCGCAATTCTTCCAGCAATTCTTCTACTGCTTCCACATTAGGAGCCATTTTCCGAGCCAGACTCAATTGAGCATAACTCTCAAAGCCCAAGATAGTGGCTTTTTCCTGACGCAGTTCCAATATCCTGTCTATGAGGGGATGATTATCTAAGTCTCCGCCACCAGCTCTGGTAACGAAAGCTTTATATAGCTGCTCCCGCAATTGACTGTTGGTGCTATATTTCATAAAAGGGATATAGCTGGGATAGTCCAGGGTAATAATCCAAGGTCCTGTTTCAGGAGTGGCATTCTCAAACCCAGCATCAATAGCGGCTTGAGCTGCTAAACTGAGGCTACTAGGAGGTAAACCATCTACTTCTTCCGCCCTAGTGAGTTTCAATTGAAAAGCTTTGGTAGCGTCGAGAACGTTGTTGGCGAACTTAGTGGAAA
>JACONB010000256.1 GCA_014323965.1 Prochloron sp. SP5CPC1
AACCTACGATGTAATCAACTAATTATCCTCAAAAGGATTGAGTAGAGTTAATTGAGTTATCCAGCGAAAATCTTCTATATTCCTGGTTACAAGGGTTAGGTTGTACACCAGGGCAGTCCCAGCAATGATAGAATCCCCCAGTGTCATCTTTCTCATTTGTCTTAAAACCACTGCCTGGTTCAATACTGCTTGGGAAATAGCTAAAATTCTCGTAGCACCAAAAAATTCTTCAAAGTAGGGACGATCTGATTCACTTAACCGGTGATAACCCAACACTTCTACATAACTCAAGGCTGAGACGGCTGGGGTGCATTCGGCTATGAAACGTCTCAGCTCAGAATTTTCTGGTCTAGCTGCATAAATAATAATATTGCTATCCAGGAGCATTCTTAGTTTCTCTGGGGAAGGGAACGGTCTTGGCGCAACTCTCGCTGCCATGTCATGGGCTCTACGTCTGAGTAGGCTTTACTTTGAGCCAGTTTCTCAAGAGCCTCCGCCATTTTCTCACCTCGGGAAGACACATCTTCTGTAGAATCAATATCCAAAATCGTAACCCGAACCGCCCTAGGGCGATCGCTGAGAGGAACATCATTAGTCCACTCTAGCTGGTTTCCCTTCAATACAGCATCAAACGTAGTCAACATTTTCTTAAATCATTTTATTGTCATCCCTTCTTATTCTATAACAAACTTGTTCCTTTGCGCCTTTGCGTCTTTGCGCGAGACATAGAATTTTTTGTTTCACGCAGAGGCGCAGAGGCGCGGAGAGTTAGAGTAAATAAACGAGAACGAAGAGAATAATCCAGACCACGTCCACAAAGTGCCAGTAAAGTTCGGCTGCTTCTACGCCAAAATGACTGGTTTCGGAATAGTGTTCTGGTTGGCGGGATCGCCACAAAACGGCTAAAATGAGCAACAGCCCTAGGGTAACATGTAAACCGTGAAATCCAGTGAGAACGTAAAAGCAACTGGTAAAGACATTCAGGGTCAAACCAAATTCTGCGTGGCTATATTCGTATAGCTGTCCCAGGAGAAAAATTGCTCCCATAGCCGCAGTAATAGCAAACCAAAGCTGCAACCCAGGAACATCATTTTTCTGAATGGCACTTTGACCTTTGTGCATGACGAAGCTGCTCGAAATCAGGATAATACTATTGATTCCCGGTACCAAAAGTTCTAACTCGGGGGTTCCTTCAGGAGGCCAAACTGGCATCATGCTACGATAGATTAAAAAGGCCCCAAAGAGACCGAGGAAAATCATGCTCTCTGCCACGAGAAAGACGATGACACCTAACATACGATGGTCGGGGTGTTCCCCATGGTGACCTTCAGGTTCCACCTCTTTGTGATAGTTGAGGGCTAGTTTTGGATCTTCTACAGTTGAACTTTGCATCTTGTTGTTGGTGGTTGTTATAGGAACCGCAGATGAACGCAGATGAACGCCGATGAATTAAGATTGGGCGCTCACTTCTGCTAACATGTCTTCTACGTCTTCTTCATCCTCATTTTCACTGTCAATGCCGTATTCGTAGGGGCCAGCCCACAAAACTGGTTCTGACTCAAAGTTTTCTATGGCGGGAGGTGAAGTGGTTTGCCATTCTAAGGTTAGGGCACGCCAGGGATTCCGACCTGCTTTTTTCCCTTTTATTAAACTCCAAAGAACGTTAATTACTAAGGGCAGAGTAGAAACAGCTAAGATATAAGAACCGATGGTGCAAACTATGTTCAAGGATTGAAATTGGGGGTCATAAAGGGCAATGCGACGATTCATCCCCAATAAACCCAATTGGTGCATAGGCAAAAAGGTCATGTTGAAGCCAATAAAGGTGAGGGCAAAGTGAATTCTTCCCCAAGTTTCATTGAGCATTCGTCCTGTCATTTTGCTAAACCAATGATACAGTCCCGCAAAGAGAGCAAAAACAGAACCCCCGAAGAGAACGTAGTGGAAATGAGCTACAATGAAGTAGGTGTCGTGAACATGAATGTCAAAGGGTACGGCTGCTACCATAACTCCACTCAATCCCCCAATTAAGAAGGAGGAAATAAAGCCGATACCAAAGAGCATAGCGCTATTGAGTTCGATTTTCCCCCCCCAAATGGTGGCACACCAACTAAATATTTTAATCCCTGTGGGTACCGCAATCAGCATGGTGGTGGCCATGAAAAACATCCGCAACCAACCAGGAGTACCACTAGTAAACATGTGGTGTGCCCAAACAATCAGTCCCAAAAAGGCGATCGCTAAACTGGAATAGGCGATGGCCCGATAGCCAAAAATAGGCTTGCGGGCGTGGACTGGCAATACTTCGGAAATGACCCCAAAAAAGGGCAACACCATAATGTATACCGCAGGGTGGGAGTAGAACCAGAACATATGCTGGTAAACAATGGGATCTCCTCCCCCTACCGGATTAAAGAAGCTAGTTCCGGCGATTAAGTCAAAGGAAAGGAGAATCAAAGCTGCTGCTAAAACAGGGGTACCGATTAACACCAGAGCGGAAGTAGCCAGCATAGACCAGCAAAACAGGGGCATACTGTTGAGATCCATCTCCGGAATCCGCATTTTCAGGATCGTAATGGCAAAGTTGAGGGCACCCAAAATGGAAGATGTGCCTAAAATCAGCAGGCTCATGATCCAAATTTCTTCCCCCCATTTCCCGGACATCAAGCTTAAAGGGGGGTAAGAAGTCCAACCCGCTTGGGGAGCGCCGACGAAAAAGCTACTGATTAATAGCACACCCCCCACGGGAATCATCCAAAATGCCACCGCATTTAACCGGGGAAAAGCCATATCCTCTGCACCGATCATCAGAGGAATGAGATAGTTAGCAAAGGCAGCACCTGCTGGAATAATCCACAGGAACAGCATGATGGTGCCGTGCATGGTAAACATTTGGTTGTACATTTCCGGTTGCACCAAGTCCGGATCGGGAGTGGCTAATTCTGTGCGCACGATTTCCGCTAAGAAACCTCCCACGAAGTAGAAGAAAAACGAGGTAACTAGGTATTGAATGCCGATTAGTTATTGACGGGCAACTGCTTCATCTAAGAATGATTCTTGGGCAAAAGTATTGTCTTGTACCCACTGGTTGTACTCTGCCTCCGTCTCCACAAATAAGGTTGTTTTCATGGCGCCGTGGTATGCACCGCAGAGTTCAGCGCAAATGATAGGATACTCTCCCACTCGGTCAGGAACAAAGGTCAACTGGGCCTCTCGACCCGGAACTGCATCTTGTTTTAAACGCAGTTGGGGCACCCAGAAAGCGTGAATTACGTCTGCTGCTGAGATATTTAGGGTTACCTGGCGATTCACGGGAACGTGGAGTTCTCCGGAGACAACACCAGTGTCGGGATAGGTAAAAAGCCAAGCGTACTGAAGTCCATTCACGTCCACAACTAAACTTTCTTCATCTTTATTTCCAGGGGAAGCTCCCAGTCCGAGAGCAACTTCTTGCCCTTCTAGGTCTAAAGCCACCAGGTTATCATTATGGTGGTGATGAGCGATTTGGGTTCCCATATCGTGGGAAGCCATGGGATCCAGACCCCCCATTTTGTTATAGACCTCAAAACTGTAGATCGCCAGGATAAAGACAATAACAGCGGGAATAGCAGTCCAAACAATTTCCAGAGGAATATTGCCTTCAATGGAGGGACCGTCCGTTAGATCCCCTTTACGCCTGCGAAATTTAAAGATGGAGATGATGAGCACCCCTTCAATGAGTAAAAAGAGACCCGTGGCTATGGTCATCATGAAATTGAAGATTTCGTCAACCGTCCTCGCCTCTGCTGAAGCTGCTATGGGCATCAGACCGTGATTTTGTCCGTACCACAGGCAAATCATGGTTAGGGCGATTCCGGCTATGAGAGTGAGAATGTTACTTGGAATCTTCACGATTAAGCCTCCCTTAGTTGCCTATCTATATAAGCATAACGAAAAATAATTGATTGGACCGATCTCTGTGAATCTTTCGTTTTTTTTTCGGGATCACCTCAACAGTTACCAGTTATCATGTACCTTGACAGTGTAGAGGCGCAGGTTGTGGGCATTGCCCACCTACATGAGTCATCCCAAGACATAGGCTCATATTTAGTCAGGGTAATGATTCAATTATTAAATATTTATATATATATGATAAGCTTGACGGAAGAAATTATACATTAAATCTGAAGAATAGCTAAAGTAATCCCGGAATTACCATATAGAGTAATTATACTCTAAGGTAGCTTAACCCTTTCCTTTGTTTAATGACAGAATCAGTCCTTCATCATCAGCAGGAAACACGTTCGCCAGAAAAATGGATTCGCAGCTTAGTGTGGAAGATAGGGATCGCCACTTTGTTGCTCATGGCTATCGGTAGTGCCACCCGAGTTATGAATGCCGGTCTTGCCTGTCCCGACTGGCCCCTGTGTTACGGCCAACTCATACCCACCCAGCAGATGAATTTCCAGGTCTTCCTGGAGTGGTTTCATCGCCTGGACGCCTCCCTTATTGGCTTAAGCACCATTCTCCTGGTGTTCCTGAGTTGGTGGTGGCGGCGGTACTTGCCCTCATGGCTACCTTGGGCGTCCCTCTTTGCTTTATTCCTGGTGGTTTTCCAAGGTATTCTCGGTGGACTGACAGTCACGGAAATGCTGCGGTTCGATATTGTCACCGCTCATTTAGGCACAGCACTGTTATTCTTCAGTACCTTAGTGGCCATAGGAGCTATGCTAACGCCCTCCAAAGCAAAAACACCAAGACACCTCTCCTGGGTGGGTTTAACCGCAGCTATCCTTGTCTACGGGCAGAGTTTAGTTGGGGGTCTAGTTGCCTCACGTTGGGCTTTACATCAATGTCTCGGCGGTGCTGGACTCTGTACCGTTATGAATAGTCACCTCTTTGGGGTATTGCCCCCCACCTTAGCCACTTTAACCCTCTTCTTCCTCGCCCGACGTAAAGCTGTCGAACACCAAATTTTACGGCAGTTAGCTAACCTTGCCGCAGGTTTAGTTCTGAGTCAAATTCTCCTGGGTATTGCCACTTTTCGCTTCCATTTACAAATAGAACTTCTCACTGTTTCCCACCAAACCGTAGGAGCACTCTTACTCGGTACCCTAGTGGCTTTTACAGTTTTAGCCAATAGAAGCCAACAGATATGAATTTTAAAAGGAAATAAGGTACAACTAATGATTGGGACAACAGTTGCTCGACGCAATACAAACCTCCTGGAAGTGGCTCAAAGCTACTATCAATTGACCAAACCCCGCATTATTCCCCTGTTGCTCATTACTACAGCAGCAGCTATGTGGATAGCCTCCTCAGGAAAGGTGGATCCTATACTCCTCTTCTTTACCCTCCTAGGGGGCACTTTAGCTTCAGCTTCAGCCCAAACTTTCAACTGCATTTACGACCAAGACATAGACTATGAAATGCTCCGCACTAGGTCTCGTCCCATTCCTGACGGTCGAGTGCAGCCCCGTCACGCTCTCATTTTTGCCATTATTTTATGTGTTCTTTCCTTTACCATTCTAACAGTTTTTGTAAACCTTTTGGCTGCTCTCTTAGCTATCTCTGGCATTGTTTATTACATGGTAATCTATACCCACCTACTCAAACGTCATACCGTGCAAAACATCGTTATTGGTGGTGCTGCTGGTGCTATTCCCCCCTTAGTAGGTTGGGCTGCGGTTACTGGGGACTTGAGTTGGATTCCCTGGGTGTTGTTTGGGATAGTTTTCCTCTGGACTCCACCTCATTTCTGGGCTTTATCTTTAATAATTAAAGAAGATTACGCTCAAGTAGGAGTACCCATGCTCCCTGTAGTAGCTGGGGAAGAATCTACTGCAAATCAAATTTGGCTTTATACCCTCCTCACTGTTCCTTGTACCTTATTATTGGTGTATCCTTTGGCAGCTTCCGGGATAGTTTATGGGATAATTGCTTCGCTTTTGGGAGGTATTTTTCTGCGCAAAGCATGGCAATTGAAGCAAGAACCCTCTGATAAAGAATTGGCCAGCTCTCTGTTTAAATATTCCATTCTCTACATGATGTTATTGTGTACCGGTATAGTGATAGATAGTTTCCTTCTCTAGTGTAGGGTGGGCCTTGCCCACCACCTGTCACCTGGTGTGATGATTTTTTTAAAGTAACTAATTTGTCAAACAATGTCAAAACAAATAATTAAAAACCTTGTCCAGACTTATTTTGCCAACATGGAAGCTATGAATGCTGAAGGTTGGTTGGCAATTTTTGCTGAAGATGCCATCATTTACGATCCAGTGGATAGCCCAGGTAAAAAAATCCATGAGACTGCCCAAGAATTCTTTGCCATAATGTCTCGCTTCTTTACTAAGTTAAAGCTTTCCCAAGACTATCTCTTTATTGCTAATAATGAAGCAGCAGCTAAATGGACCATGAGAGTAGTTGCTAAAAATGGCAAAACTGCTACTGCTGAAGGAATTAGTCTATATTACAATTAATGAAGCTGGTAAAATTCAACAGGTTCGTTCTTATTGGGATGAAACTACTATGATGGCTAAATTGAGATAAATTGGGTGTGTTAGCTTAACGTGGGCCTCCTCTAACACCTCAGCTGTCAGCTCTTCTAGAGATTTACCGGATCGACGAGCCATTTGCACCAAACCTGCCATAGCTGCTGCAAGCAATTCTGCGTTTACAGGGTGTTTCCGTAACGCGAGGATTTCTTCAACTGTGGTGGGAATGGTATAATCCATGATCTGTTAACTTTTGTTAACCCTTCTCATAATTTAGTGTGGGGAATATTAGCACACTTTGGTAAAATAGAACACAGACATGAAAGAAATTCTCTATCTCGAAGTCCCTACCCCTGATACCCCGGCTGTTTGCAACTGGTTACAAGCAGAATGGACACCGGATCGGGGGCAGAAAGTGGTGACACCGGACGGTATTCTTCTCCAATTTCCCCAGGGAGAACTTTCCCTCTTTGTCTGGTCTTTACAGCGCACTACCTACCTGAAAGTCTTTCAATGGTGTGAAGAGTCTATTCCTGGTGCTGATAAAATCTGTCAAGGGTTGACTACTGAGGTTCGGAACCGTTTTCCTCAGGAATATCCCCAACCTCCTGAGATAGATTTGTCCCAGCAGTCTATTTTTGATGCACTCGCTCCCTATTACCCAAAAACTGTCCGTTACTTTCAGAAAATGCCCCAGGGGGAATACGATCTGAACCGAGTCTATTGGTGGGAAAAGCGTTGGCGGGAAAGTGTTCGTAATCCTCAACAACCGAAACAGGTAGTTTATGAGCAAGAAGGGGAGAATTTTGGTTCTGATTATGATCTTATTTATATCGGTGGCGCTCTGGGGGCGATCCACGGAGCAGTTATGTCCCTGAGAGGTTATCGGGTACTATTGGTGGAAAGGTTGAGTTTTGGGAGAATGAACCGGGAGTGGAATATTTCTCGTTCTGAGTTTCAAAGTTTAATTGATTTGGGTTTGTTTACGGAAGCAGAATTTGCTAGTGTTATCGCCGCTGAGTATTTAGATGGTTTCAGTAAGTTCTTTGATGGAAATAATCCTCCTCATTTGAAGGCACCTGTTTTACATACTCCCACTGTTCTCAATGTGGCTATCGATACGCAAAAGTTACTTGAACTTTGTGGAGCTAAGTTGTGTGATGCTGGTGGGGAAATCTGGGATCGGACGGAGTTTGTGCGGGCTGATATTGGTTCTGATGGTGTGACGGTACAGATGGTCAATTTGTCTACGTCCCAACCAATACAGGCTACGGGAAGGTTGTTGATGGATGCTATGGGAACTGCTTCTCCCATTGCTTGGCAATTGAATGGTGAACGGACTTTTGATAGTGTTTGTCCCACGGTAGGGGGTATAATTAAGGAGGGTTTTGCCCCAGAAGTTTGGGATTCTCGTTATGGGGATGTACTCAATTCCCACGGGGATATCTCTCGGGGGAGACAGTTGATTTGGGAGTTATTTCCTGGTAAAAATGGAGAGTTGACTGTTTATCTCTTTTACTACCACCAAGTTCATCGGGATAACCCTGGTTCTTTGTTAGAAATGTATGAGGATTTCTTTACCATTTTACCAGAGTATAGGCGTTGTGATATGGATAAATTGGTGTGGGGGAAGGCTACTTTTGGTTATATTCCCGGTTATTATAGTGTGGGGAGTGGCGATCGCACTGTTGCTTTTGACCGACTCCTTGCTATTGGGGATGCTGCTTCCCTTCAGTCTCCTTTGGTTTTTACCGGGTTTGGTTCTTTGGTGAGAAATTTAGCTCGTTTAACTACTTTATTAGATATTGCTCTT
>JACONB010000257.1 GCA_014323965.1 Prochloron sp. SP5CPC1
TGCAGCTCCTTTGATGGGAATTTAGCCTACTGGGTGAACCGGAAGGCCAAAGAGTATAAAGGCAGTTTAACCGGAAAAATCATGACAAAGCAAAATAAGCGGTGCGAACATTGTAGTCATCCGTTCATGCCAGGCGATACTGTGGAACTACACCACAGAGATGGGGACCGCAACAACTGGAACCACGTAAATCTCGTCGCCTTGCACCGTCAGTGTCACCAATATCAAGAGGTCCACAAAGACCGGATAAAGGAGGGCATTGCCGGGAGTCAGACAAAGGCCAAAAAGGGCCACAGGAAGGTCAATTTGGGGGAGCCGTGTGAGCGTAGATACGGCACGGTTCTGAAGAGAGGCGCCCTCCGGTAACGGAGGCGTCGATTCTACTTATTACTGAGCATCAGCCACCGAACTACCAATAGAGGCTAAGTAGCGCACTGTCCGTTCCAGTAGGACGGATTCAACATCCCGATATTTCATGTACCGATGAATGCTATTGTCAGTGCCTCTGTTGCGGATGTTTATGGCCGCATTGAGATCGGCTTGTACTACGTCCCCCGTATAACGAGTAAAGCGGGCTGGGGGGTACCCCGGATCGCCGCACCGGTGACCTAACAGCGTCCCGGGACGCTTACGCGGTCAGCGATGCAATTGGCTATCCACTTGCGATGTGTAAGCAGGGTTTACCACCGACACAGTAGACCCTGTCTCCCTCGAAATCGCTTCCAAGGAATCCTGTAACTCACCCTTCATCCAATTGTTGAGCCTATTATTGATGCGTTTAGACTCAGTTTTGGATTTAATGGGTGAGCTTAAATCTTCACGGTAAACTTGTGTCCCAACCTGCATGGAACGACGCAAATCCCTGCGTATTAAATTCTTGATTGTAGCCTTCTGCGTTCTGCGTTTGGCTTTGGTTTTGTAACCTAGGTTATTTTTGAGGATATTTGCGGCCTTTTCTGAATTGTTTTTAGCGTGACATTTTAACCTGTAGCGATTGCGGTTTTGGGCGCGTTGACGGGCGCTTTTCTTGGTTAGCAACTCACCTAAACCTTTTCCTAAGAAATTTATCGACGAAACCAGAGTAGGTTGAAATTGCTGGAGACTTTGTTAGAGCATGATCGATTAACTTCTCCTCTGTTACCAGGATTCAATTGCGAGATTAGGAAGTTTTTCGTTTCATGAACTGCAGATAAACGCTGATAAACGCTGATAAATACAGATGAATTTAGATAAGTGGGGGTGGAGGGACTTGAACCCTCACTCCCGATAGGGAAACGGATTTTAAGTCCGCAGCGTCTACCATTCCGCCACACCCCCCTAAGGGGAAGCAATTTACTCACATTTAACCATTAGAACACAAAAAGAACAAATAGGCAACCCCTTTCAGAAAAAAAAATCTGAATCCAAGCTATGATTAAGAAGTGTCTGTAAATTTTTTCTTTGCTCTTGACAAAATTATATTAATATGATAAGCATCGGAAATTGGCCCCCAGAAACCATTCTACTTGCCCTGGTATATCTGACTTTGAGCCTACTATACCTGCTCATTGGTCCTGGTATCCTTTATTTCTATTTAAAGATTCGCTGGTACGTAGCTAGTTCTGTGGAACGGACATTAATGTATTTCCTGGTCTTCTTATTCTTCCCCGGGTTGTTGCTGTTGAGTCCCGTGTTGAATTTTCGACCCAAACGTCGCCAAATCGCTCTATAGTCTGGGAAGCTAGAACAACCAACAGGAAACAAGCAAAATTAATGCGAAGAATAGACGCGATCGCCATGGCTTTTGGCGTATTTACCGCTGGGGGAATAACCTATTTATTATTGCAGTTAGCGGGATTGGACAACCTAGCAGCTGGAATCTGGAGTCAGGTATTATTAGTAGGTGGGTTAGTAGCTTGGCTGTGCACTTATCTCTTCCGCGTCGCCAGTCAAAAGATGACTTACAACCAGCAGATCCAAGATTATAAAGAAGCAGTGCTGCAAAAGCGTTTGGAAGAGATGACTCCAGAAGAACAATAAAATATTCCGTACCCCAAACCCCGAACCCTATGATTTCCGTTTCTGACCGCTTTAAATCTCTCAAAGACGCTGATGAATGTGCCCTGATACCCTTTATCACCGCTGGTGACCCAGATCTGTCTACCACCGCTCAAGCTCTCCGGATCCTGGATCGGGAAGGTGCGGATATCATTGAATTAGGGGTTCCCTATGCCGATCCCCTAGCCGACGGACCGACGATTCAAGCCGCCGCCACTAGAGCGTTACAACGAGGAGTACGGTTAGATGAGGTTTTGGAGGTAGTGCAGGATGTTTCCGGGGACATAAAAGCGCCGATTATTCTTTTTACCTACTACAATCCTATCTTTTACCGGGGCATCGAACCCTTCCTGGACGCCATTGTCGCTACTGGAGTGAAAGGTTTGGTGGTACCAGATTTACCTTTGGAAGAAAGTTCCTCCATTCTCGAACCAGCGGCGGAAAGGGGCATTGAGTTAACCTTATTGGTGGCTCCTACAACACCCCCAGAACGGTTTCAGGCGATCGCCCGTCAGTCTAGAGGGTTCATTTATTTAGTCACCGTTACTGGTGTCACAGGAGTGCGGAGCAAAGTCCAAAGTCGAGTAGAAGATTTACTCATAGGTTTGCGCCGGGTTACAGACAAGCCTATTGGGGTGGGTTTTGGCATTTCCCAGCCCGAACAAGCCCGACAGCTGAAAGCTTGGGGGGCGGATGCCGTTATTGTGGGCAGCGCTTTTGTTAACCGTTTGGCAGCAGGTACCCCGGAAGAAGGTTGTGAGGCGATCCGAGAGTTTTGCCGCAGTCTGAAGGGAGTATTAACCGAGAGATGACCCCATTTTTATTTGTCACTGATTTAGATAATACCCTGGTAGGGGATGATGGTGCCTTAGAACTGCTCAACCAAAGGCTAAGTGACCATCGCCAGCAATATGGAACTAAGATAGTCTATGCTACCGGGCGATCGCTCTTTCTCTACCGCCAACTGGCCTCTGAAAAGCCTCTCTTACCCCCAGATGCCCTCATTACTTCTGTAGGTACTGAAATATATTTAGATAACCATAATTTATGTAAACCATGGACCGCTGTTCTCTCTCAGGGATGGAACAGGGAGGCTGTAGTAACTATAGCTAGTAAATATGAGGATTTGGTTCTTCAATCGGAAAGTGAACAAAGTACATTTAAGGTAAGTTATAATGTTACTGCTGCTGCTGCGGTAGAAGTAGTCCCTAAACTGAAGTCTGACATGGCACAAAATAACTTAAATGTCAAGGTTATTTACAGCGGCTCCACTTATTTGGATCTGTTACCCAAACAAGGAGATAAAGGGCTAGCAGTGAAATTCCTACAGCAAAATTGGGGTATTGAGGACCATTTTACGGTCTGTTGCGGCGACTCTGGGAATGATATTGCTCTCTTTAGTGTTGGGGTCGGACGAGGTATAATCGTGGGCAACGCTAAACAGGAATTACGGCAGTGGTACGAAGCTAACCTCAAGGATTATCTTTATTTAGCTAAAACAAACTACTCTGCTGGTATTCTCGAAGGTTTGCAACATTTTGATTTTCTTGAGTAGGGTGCGTTGGTAACCCACCGCAGTTCGTAGGGTGTGTTGATAACCCACCGCAGGAAGCATAGG
>JACONB010000258.1 GCA_014323965.1 Prochloron sp. SP5CPC1
GGGGAAGAGCAGCTTGACGGTTTCAGCTTGTATTATACTTTAGATAGGGTATAAAATAACCACAGAGGCACAGAGGGCACAGAGAAAGAGAAGAGAGAGGGTAAAACCTTAACATAACAAAGTTTTAAGAGCTGTTTATAACCTCCATAAACCTTTCCTTGCATCCCATATATCTAATATATAATAGCGATCGCCCTACTATATGCTTCGTTCTACCCAACCTACAATTTAAGAGGTGTCACTAATTCCAGTATATCCTAATTTTCCTCATGCACAGTAATGATACTGCGATCACTGGTCACCTATGTATCTTAACTAACTTAATCACGACTTTGCTTGCCGTGCTTGTTCGGCGCTGCTGGTGTGCCTGGGAGAAATGTAGAAAATATCCGTAATCAGTACAAGACGAGCGCTGGGTGGGAGTTTGAAAACCTGCACCAGTAATTCCTGTAGCAACATATACGGCTCCTATGCTCAACTAGTATGAATGATTGGGATCTCTATGACCAGTTAATTGCTACCTAGCTGCCTAGCCCAACAAAATCAAGATGCGTTACGGTTTTCTAATGCATTCTGCGATCAGCGATCGTGCTTGATAAATGAGGTTTCGCCAGAAAAACTGTTATCTAGTACTACCTCCACCTCCCAGAGCATCCGCTGCAATGAATGGTGTGCGATTCGTTAACTTTGTCAAATCACTTGTAAAATTATAACATACTCAGGGACAAGTGGCAAGATCTAGTGCCAGTAAATTATTTCCGAGGAAGGAATGGAAGGCAATCCCCTTAAGAAGGTGGGGCAGGGGGGGATTTATAAATGCTCCGGTTGGGTAAAATTTATCGTTTTCGGTGCGTTATTAACGCACCCTACATATAATGTATAATAGCGATCGCTCTACTATATGCTTAACGCACCACTCGGATTTCAACGTCAAGATTAAGATTAGCCCATAGTCGATCAGTAGTTATAACTGGTAGATTGAGAGCAATACCCAGTGCAAGACAAGCCCGATCACCAAGTGAGAGTTCATTTAATTTAGTAGACGGGCGAAGCAGCAACGCCGCCATGAATGCTTGTTGGTTGTTAAAGGGGATAATTTCAAGATTTAAGTTTGATAGAATCTGTTCGATGTTTCTTTCGGTAATTCCCGCATCTGCAAGTTTTGTTACAACTTCAGAAAGATTGACTGAGCTAATGACAGCATTGCCAATCAATTGAGAAATTTCCTCACTACCATCTTCTTCATTGAGCAAAGCCAACACAGCAGAAGCATCAACCACAACTTTTTTATCACATGAAGCCTTCCCCCTACGTTCTTGAATCAGTTCTTCAGAAAGTTTTCTGTCAGGAGATACACAATCTCTGAAAATTGCTTGAGCATTTTTTACTGAATTTTGAGTATTTAGATGGGTGGGTGGGGGAAAAAGTCCCCTGTACGCGAGGAATGTTCCATAGTTTTTAAAGTCTGATTCTGGAATTTTATCCAGCATTGCATTAACCATTTTTGAAGCAGTTTCACAAGCCCATTTGGCAGCCTTAGCAGTGCTAACTAGGAATGTTATCGATTCAATTGTTGTTGCTTCCCGTAAAATCCCCTTACCTCGGAACTTTTCCGTTAACTTTCTTCCCAAATACCTGAACGCCAACGGCTCGTCTTTATCATACTCAATTAGATCTTCCGGTTTGAGATGCGCCAGACAGTCACGTAGGCGGAATAGATCTGCAAAGTCTTGATAAGGAGCCTTTCCTTTGTCAAACTTACTTCCCAAAGCTTCACTAGCTAACATAAACTTTTCTAACGTGCTTTTCCACCTTTTACCTTTTCCACCGGAGGTTTGACTAGAAGAAGACTCGTCAATTGCCTCAATCAACTTATCTAAAAAGTCTTCTTTCAATCCAGCATTCTTCCCCATTTTTGCAAAGGCTAACAGCTCATTGATAAATGCTTCAAGTGAAAATGCAGAAAAAACAATGGAAACCAGGGCATCTTTTTGCATATGACGCTTGTATCTTTTTTTTGCCCTCTCATAGGAATCAAGAGCTATCTTATAAAAATGGTAAGAATCTATAATAAATCTTTGATTTGGTTTCATGTCTCTCATAGTATTGAAATGCAGTTTGGGGCGAATCGTCAGGCACCAAGGTGCGAAATTACCGTAGGTTGGGTTGAAGAATGAAACCCAACATTTCGCCGATTTCACAGGGTTGGTTGGTTGTGAACGATAGATGTGTGCGGCTTAACCCGACCTACGGGATCGGAGATCGAGCTTTGGCTGGGAAATGCTTGGGCAAGTTCAAAAGCTTCTTCCGTGAGTTCAAGAAGCATTAAAGATTGTAACAAATCTAACCGCTGGGAGGCGATCGCTGGATCGCCCCTAGCCGCTTCATCCTCAACTATATGGGACCATTTTATAACTGTAGAAAATTTTTAGTCATTATCATTACGATTTATCTCTCGTTCAATAATTTCTTTGATAAACTCTGGCAACTCTTTTTCTATGTTGACAGCTCTTTGCTTTAATTTTTCGTAAATCTCAACATCCTCTCCTTCCCATAAGAGATCAATTCTTCTGACCTGTCGCATTGCAATATGCCTATAGTTCTCTGGATATGCCCAGTAGCATGATAAGCAAATGGACTTATCTTTAATACTGTTCCAATTCTCGCAATGCTCACATGACCAAGACTTGGCTCGATTAGCAGAGCCACAAAGCAGCATAAAGTTTTCTGAATCTAAATCTGGTTCGCCATCAACTTCAAACGGAACGCGATGATCAATTTGTAATTCACGTTTATCAACTTCTTCTAGATAAATCAAACACTTGCATCCATATTTTTTAATCAATGTATCTTTTATCTGTTTTGATAAGCCTGTTCTACCAGAAAGTCTGGAGAATCTAGTTCTTCTGATGTCTCCAAATCTATATGCAGCTATTTTTCTGCCATCACTCCCAGTAACACGAAAAGTTTCTAGAGGAATGCCGTTTTCTCGCACATCTCTAGCTGCTCTTGGAGGATGATTATAGCCATAGGTTTCTTTTAGCTCTTCAGTTGTGATAAAGCCATGTATCAAAATATGGTCAATAACTGCCCTAGGTCTTTTCGCAGTTATTGACTGGCAAAGTTGCAAGAACTCATCTGGTAGCTGTTGAGAACTTTCCATGATTTTCTAAGAGAGTTAATTGCTTGGGTCGCTTGCCAATAGAACTTAATGCTGCAAGCTGCTTATTGGACAAACCAGGTGATAAGTATAAAGACTCTATTGTTGTTTCCTCTCTACCTAGTAATGTTGACTGTGATGACCGTCCAACTTCGATTTCAATTCGTTTAAGCTTTAGGCTTTGAGGGAGAACTTTACCGAAAGTATTATCACCTAGTTTGCCGTCGTAACTAATAGCAAATGCTATTTTTCTTGTGTTTAGCTGTTCGATAGCTAGAACAAAATCATCAAAATTGATACCGGAAAAATATCTTGAATCTCTGTTTCTGCACACACCTTGATATGGAGGATCCATATATATGAAATCATTATTTTTAACCTCAGCTAATACTTCCCGATAATCCAAACAAGTAAACTGACATTTACCCTTCAGGAGCCGCGATACACCTTCTATGTTTTTTTTCATATGAATAAGCCTTCAGAATTGTAACGAACAGAACCTTTCACACATCTTGCTAGTAAATACAGGAATAGCTTTGGATCACTGGTTTCATTGAACCTTTTTCTAACCTCAAAATAATGACTTATGGAGTCAGAATGCTGTTCATTCCATATATCCGCATATATATCTGCTATTTCATTTGGATGTTCTATAACTAATTCCAATAACTCAATGAGGGGTTTGTTCAGATCGCTCAACCAAAAATTACAAGAAATTTGTTTAGCCGCACTAGCAATACTAATTGCAGCAGTTCCAGCAAAAGGTTCAACCAACCTATCTACTTGATCTGGTAAAAACTTAAGAATATATGTTGCCAGGTTTCTTTTACTACCTTGATATTGGACAATATGAGGTATAGCTGCCATCGCAAGAAAAGAACAAATACTCCAACTATTAGTCTATCACAAATCGATGCGCTGCGACGGAATCCTCAATCCAATCCTCTCCGCACTGCTGACAAACCCGCGCGGGCATATGGCGGACAACCACCATACCGGAACCTAAATCAACGTGAGTTCGACGGACTGGACAAAGGTGAAAAAAAGGCGGAGACTGGGTT
>JACONB010000259.1:0-3626 GCA_014323965.1 Prochloron sp. SP5CPC1
GTTACCAGTACTTTTGTAAATACTTAACTCGCGAACTGCTATATGACGGTAAAATAAGTGTCTTGGTATCCCAACCAATTGACAGACAGACAAATTAGGGTAGAGGTGGTAAAGTAATATTATGGGGCTTTAACATAATGATGATACCTTTGGCTAATAATAGCAAAACCTCTCAACCAACGAGCAACTTTTCTGAGATTTACCGGATTTCTCCCTGGTTAATTGCTCCCCTTTATCCCATGGCTAAATATGCCCTCTTACCTTTATACTTCGGTTCTATCCAAATTACAGGAAGAGAAAAGATTCCCACCACCGGTCCTGTCATTATTGCTCCCACTCATCGCTCTCGTTGGGATGCTATAATTGTCTCCTTGGCTATGGGAAGGTTGGTGAGTGGTCGAGATTTGCGCTTTATGGTTTCTGCTGATGAGATGAAAGGTTTTCAAGGCTGGTTAGTGAAGCGTCTCGGAGGCTTTCCCGTGGATCTGGAACATCTGGGAATTAGCAGTTTCCGTTATAGTGTCCAGTTGTTAACCCAAGGTGAAATGCTGGTGATATTTCCTGAAGGAGGTATCTATCGCGATAGGGCTGTTCATTCTCTCAAAGAAGGTCTTGCTCGTATTGCTCTCTCTGTACAATCCCAAGAAATAGATGTGAAAATACTGCCAGTTAGCATTAATTACTCACAACCTTATCCTACCTGGGGAACGGATATTTGTCTAGATATTGGTTCCCCTCTAAATTTAGCAGACTATAGCAGCGGTTCGGGCAAAAAAAGAGCAAAGCAACTCACTGGGGACTTGAAAAAGACTCTTTCTAAATTAAGCCAGTTATAGCAGTTATCATTGTAGGTTGGGTTGAGGCACGAAACCCAACAGCGCCAACTCATGTTGGGTAACGCTTGCGCTCTACCCAACCTACGGCTCCCTCTCTCCCTTTCTTTAAGTTTCTGTCCAGTAACTAAATGCTAGGAGCTTCACAGTGACTTGTTTTTTAGACTGCAAGTCAACTGCTAGCCAGGTTTGATGTCCCGCAGCGGTGCGTCCTAATTGTTGTTGCAGTTGGTACTGGAACACGGTAAATTTTGGGGTTCAGCTCTTTTTAGTTTAACTGGGTTTTTGGAGATTTGCTTAAATTCTTCCCAAGATAATAAGTTGTGTTAAAATTCACCATAGCTGCTAAATATTGGTCATCCACAATTCTTATTTGCTATCCTAACACATCATGAGCTTTTTATTTCTCTCTAAGTTACTCCCCCTATTCTTCTATCCCGTGGGATTAATTTGTTTACTGCTGATTGTCACTTTAGTGCTGTGGTGGAAAAATCCCCGCTGGGTTCCCTATCCAGTGGCTTTAGCCTTGATTGTGTTACTATTGGCTACTAATGGTTGGGTGAGTAACTCTTTGGTGCGCTCCCTGGAGTGGCAACATCTTCCCCCAACAGAGATACCTAGGGCAGATGCTATTGTGGTTCTAGGAGGAGCTATTAAGTCGAAAATAGACCCCAGACCCATGGTAGATGTAGCAGAATCGGGGGATCGGGTTATCTATGCAGCCCAACTTTACCAAGAGCAAAAAGCTCCTGTGGTTATTCCCACTGGAGGGCGCATTTCTTGGCTTGGCGGGGGTTTTTCGGAGGCCACGGATATGGCACAATTGTTGCAATTAATGGGGGTTCCTGAGAGTGCTATTATTGAAGAACCCAACGCTCTCAATACTTATGAGAATGCTGTCTACGTGAAGGAAATATTGGCAGAAAAAGGCATGAAGCGGGTTTTATTAGTAACCTCTGCTATGCATATGCCCAGGGCTTTAAAGATTTTTCAACATCGGGAAATAGATACTATTGCTGCACCCACAGACTTTCTCGTCAGCCAACAGGAAGTTGAAGGACCTTCTAGTAGTATCCAAGCATTTATTTTGTCTAGTTTACCGGATGCGGATCGCATTGCCAAAACCACCAAAGCCATTAAAGAATACATTGGAACCACTGTCTATCGTCTCAAAGGCTGGCTTTAACAGTTACCAGTAGGGTGGGCATTTGCTTTATTTATCACCTATTAATAAGGATAACATGTCTGAAGAATTTCGTCAAATTTTATCCATTTCTCCTCCTGCGGCTGAGATTTTGGCCAGTCATAAATTAGCTTTCGAGTTTCACAGAGAAGTAGAGTATCGCCAAGAGTTAGCTAAAATGCGGGGTGATCTCAATATTTTCCGTTGGTTTCAGGGTCATAGAGGTAGAGACTAAATAAGCTTTAGATTTATTTAAGATTCATTTTGCACTTCCTGAAATATACTCGTTAGCCAAATCCATGTAGGAGTATAAAAATGAACAAGGGAAAAAAGTTTAGCATATTAGGTGGCGCGATTCTATCCTTAGTATTGGCTGCACCAGCTGTGGCTGAGACAATTCGGGTAAAGTGGTACGGACCTGGCTATCATGGCAATCTAACTGCTAATGGGGAAACATTTAATCAGTGGGCCCATACCGCAGCTCATCCCAGTTGGCCTTTCGGTACTAAAGTAAGAGTTACTAATTCCAAGAATGGTAAGTCTGTCGTAGTGCGCATTAACGACCGATCCCGTTATGTATTGGATGTTTCCAGGAAGGCTGCCATAGATTTGGGGATAATAAAGCAGGGAGTAGCAGATTTAAATTACCAAATTATTAAGTGGGGCAATTAATTTGGTATTAGGGCAGGTTTTGATTGATAGATTATCGGTAGGAGCACAGCAGGTTACCTACTAATATCTACACCTGCCCCTACCACGGCTAACCTATCGCCTATGAGTTTTGTATTTGTCTCAGTTTCAAAGACAAACGTTCGTCTTGAACATCCACAAAAATGGTATCTCCACCTTTATACTCTCCCCTGAGAATAGCTTTGGCGATCGCCGTTTCCAAATATTTCTGCACTGCTCGTTTCAGAGGTCTAGCTCCATAAACCGGGTCAAAACCAACTTCCACCAAGAAATCCAATGCTGTATCAGACACTTTTAAGGCTAGTTTTTGTTCCTGAAGACGGGAGTTTAAACCCTCCATTTGGAGTTTAACAATTTGTTGCAATTGGTGTCGCTGTAAACTATGGAAAATGATAATCTCGTCGATACGATTGAGAAATTCCGGTCGAAAACTACTGCGCATCCGATCCATGACCCTAGTTCTCATCTCTCCATATCGAGACTCATCTCCTGCTACATCTAAGATATACTCCGAGCCAATATTACTGGTCATGATAATAATGGCATTCTTGAAATCTACCACCCTACCTTGGGAGTCTGTCAATCTCCCGTCATCCAGAATTTGGAGCATCACATTAAAGACATCATTGTGAGCTTTTTCGATCTCATCAAATAGGATAACAGAATAGGGACGACGTCGAATAGCTTCCGTCAACTGTCCCCCTTCCTCATAACCCACATATCCCGGAGGTGCTCCCATTAACCGGGCTACGTTGTGCTTCTCCATGTACTCAGACATGTCAATCCGCACCAAAGCTTCCTCTGTATCGAAGAGATTAGCTGCTAAAGCCTTCCCTAACTCCGTCTTCCCTACCCCCGTGGGACCGAGGAAAATAAAGCTGGCAGTGGGGCGATTTGGGTCCGCTAAACCAGCCCGAGAC
>JACONB010000259.1:3660-5568 GCA_014323965.1 Prochloron sp. SP5CPC1
GCAACTTGTCCTTTTCCGACGCCACCAACTTACTAATGGGAATACCAGTCCACTTGGAGATAGTTTCTGCAATATCCTCCTCCACCACCTCTTCCCGTAATAGGGAGGTTCCCGTAGTTTGTTTTTGAGCCAGCTTGCTTTCCATTTCCTGAAGTTGCTTCTCCAACTTAGCCAACTCACCGAAACGCAACTGAGCAGCTCGATTGAGGTCATAATCCCGTTCCGCTTGTTGCACTTCTAAGTTAACCTTATCCATAGCTTCTCTCAAACTGCGGATTTGCTGGATAACCTCTTTTTCAGACTGCCATTGAGCATTCAGTTGAGACTGTTCCTCCTTGAGGTTAGCTAATTCCTTTTCCAATTGTGCTAACCTTTCCAAAGAAGCTGAGTCATTTTCCTTAGCTAGGGAGAGCTTTTCCATTTCCCGTTGGAGGATTTTTCGGTCAATTTCATCCAGTTCTTCCGGTTTGGAGGTAATCTCCATTTTCAATTTCGCCGCTGCTTCATCGATTAAATCAATCCCTTTGTCAGGAAGAAAGCGATCGCTAATATACCGATCCGAGAGCATTGCTGCTGCAACCAAAGCAGTATCGGCGATTTTCACCCCGTGATGAACTTCATACCGTTCCTTCAAACCCCGGAGGATAGAGATAGTATCCACCACATTGGGTTGAGGTACCAAAACTGATTGGAAACGTCGTTCCAAAGCCGCATCTTTTTCAAGATACTTGCGATATTCATCCAGAGTAGTAGCACCAATACACCGAAGTTCCCCCCGTGCTAACATGGGTTTTAGCAGGTTTCCTGCATCCATGGCACCTTGAGTTGCTCCTGCTCCCACAACGGTGTGAATCTCATCGATAAAGGTGATAATATTCCCCTCAGATTCCGTAACTTCCTTGAGTACCGCTTTGAGTCGTTCTTCAAATTCTCCCCGGTATTTTGCCCCAGCAATAAGTGCCCCCATATCTAGGGCAATTAATTGGCGATCCCGCAGAGATTCGGGTACATCTCGGTTCACAATGCGTTGGGCTAATCCTTCCACAATAGCAGTTTTCCCTACCCCCGGTTCCCCAATTAAGACAGGGTTATTCTTAGTACGACGGGAGAGAATTTGAATGGTGCGACGGATTTCGTCATCTCTCCCGATAACTGGATCTAGCTTACCTTCACGAGCCAAATCTGTCAAGTTGCGACCGTATTTTGTTAATGCTTCGTATTTCCCTTCTGGATTTTGGTCTGTCACTTTCTGATTCCCCCGAATTTGTTGAATAATCTCCTTCAGTTTATTTTCCCCCAAACCAAATTCCTGGAAAAGGGGCTTGCCAAAGCGATTATCCTTGGGGTAAGCGAGGATGATATGTTCGATGGAAATAAATTCGTCCTTAAATTCTTGCCGCCATTTTTCACTCCTGTCTAAAAGGGTATCTAAACTCCGTCCTAAATAAATATTATCTCCCAGTTTAGCTACTTTCGGTTGAACCCGCAAAAAAGCATCGGTGCGCTCCCGTAATTTCCCCACGTCAATATCCGCTTTATTAAAGATAGATATTGCCAATCCTTCTTGTTCTAACAGGGATTTGAACAGGTGTTCCGTTTCAATCTGTTGCTGTTGGTTTTCTTTCGCCACACTGGGAGTGTTGGTGATGGCCTCCCAGGCTTTTTCCGTAAATTTATTGGGGTTATTGGGTTGCATATAGTCTCGTTTATTGCTTTTTCTCTTTATGATAGTAATGAATTACTTCTAGGTTAGCAGGGAAAGCCCTACTGTCAAGGTGGGGTTTTCCCTAAAACCATGGAATTATAGAATCAAATTGGAGAGCATTGATTATGTTCCAGTGGGATCGCATTACTTTCACTCCAAGAATTATGGCAGGGCAAGCTTGCACAGGAGAGATGCGCATTCCC
>JACONB010000259.1:5651-8102 GCA_014323965.1 Prochloron sp. SP5CPC1
GAACAAGCTTTGAAATATGTAGCTTGGTTAGCAAGAGAACAAGTTTACCCGATCCAAGAGACTGAAAAAGATTTGTTTCACGCAGAGGCGCAGAGGCACAGAGAGGAGCGGTTCTTAAATTTTTTACTCTGATAGCCAAGCCAAATCCCGTGCGATTAGCAATTCTTTCTTCTGGGCATGATGTGTATTTTTCATTGAGACAGATTTCATGGCGAACTTGTAACGACTTGCTAAGTCTCGTGCCTCTTGAGTATTCTCATAGCTCATCAAGAAATTATCTTGTAACTTCCCAGCAAGTTCAAACAAAGCTTCGTGATTAACCATTGAATATCGATAAAGTCTTCTCCCAGCTTTTATATAGGGTGGATCCAGAAAATAAATAGCGTCTTTGCGATGAACATTTTGTTCAATAATCTCAAACCCATCCCCCTGAATAAAATTAATCTTGTGATTCATTTTTGCAATGGCGAGTATGCGCTTTTGTAATGTTTTAGGATACCAACGGGATGTTATACCCTTTCCATTTTCACCCTGCTTGATAAAGCTAGCACCATCTGCAAGAATGCCACCTCGGTTAACACGATTTTTTATAATGGTAGCGAAGGCAAGAGACTCTAGAGATTGATCGGCAGCTTCAATGGCTTTTCTGGCATTTTCTCTAGTTAAGTTAAAATTTTCAATAGAATCCGCTAACCATTTAGCATTGCCTTCTAAGATGATCCGCCATACAGCAGCCACACCTTCATCCTTTTCCACCATTATTACCTGAGGGACTAAATCCTCAAAAGCAGCAGTTAGGCTGACAATACCACCACCTGTAAATGGTTCAATTAATTCTTTGTCTGAGCCACCATATTTTAGTAGCCACTGTCTAATGCGTGGAATTAGCCAAGTTTTGCCTCCAGCGTAGCGAAAAGGGCTTCGCTGTGGAACACTAGCAACATTTACTATATGCTGTTTTTCTGACCTGGCTTTTGTGTCAAAAAGTTCCATTTGAATCATTGTTGAACTCTTACTGTAAAGGGATATCAAGGATAGTTTGGGTGTCTGGTGGATTGTCCAGCTTATCATCAAGCTTTTGTTGCAGTATCTGGATAAAATCCTCTAATTTTCCTGGTGTCGGGGTGGAAATGCGATTAATGGCTGACCAATACTCTGTATAAACGACATCGTTCAAGACTAAGTTTAATCGCTCCCCCTGCTGTTTTAAATCATAGAGACACCACACAATTTCAGCCTGTTCCAGTTCTACTTGTGGTAAATTAGGTAGTGTTTCAAAGAAGCTTTTTTGAACAACAATAGCCTGCTTTTTTTTCCATTCATGCAGGATTGTACCTTTATAAAGTAACTGGGGTATCAATCGCTTACGTGATGATGATAAATAGTCAGGAGTTGGATAGTAGTTTGCTAGTCTCGACCAATCTATTTTTTCCCAGCCTTTAGAATTATTCATGTAGGTTTCAAAAGGCTTGCGTACATTACCAGATATGTACACAGCCTGTACCTCAACAGCCCCAAAATCTATTACTCTTCCTCGGTTGTCATAAGAAACCAGTACAATATCGATATTTCCTGCTGATTGCCCATTAGCATCTTGTAAACGAACTTCTGTTAGTGAAGTCCAGCTTACGTTATTGCAAATTTGCAGCGTTTTCGGCAATCAACCAATCTTGCCTAAATCGAATTGGACAAGTAATAACAGGAGCATTTTTGTGATAAATGCTACATACCCCAAGAGGGTCTTTAGCCTTGTCCTTTGTACAGTTAGGCACCTTATTATTGTATGGACAAAGTTTATTTCGGCGGTAACGCTCTGCTTGTTCAGATAAATTGTTACTTGGAAAACCGAAGATCTCTGCTAATGGGTTTTCAGACATAAGGGTTGTTTTCGGAAGGTACGTACTCAGATCTAAGATTACCATGGAGATTGTAGAAAAGCAAGCTATAATGTCGAAGATGGCGCTGATCCTTCCATCCCCGCACCCGCCCTTGGACGCTATAACTGCTGTTCAAATTTTTGACTCGCTAAAGACATAGAATAACAAAAAATCCAGTAAATTAGAGCAATAAAGCCTAATAAATCCACCAATCCCACAATAGGAAGGTATCTTTAAACAAACTAATGAATTGTCCCACAATATTTCTAAAGTACTTGACAACTCACCTCAAAACATGATATATATATTAGGATACAAATTATCCCCTAACTATGTCAAATTCTGTAACCATTCAAGATATTTACCAATTATTTCAAGCTTCTCAAGCCGAAGCAGATCGTCGCGCGGCAGAAGCAGATCGTCGCGCAGCAGAACTAGATCGCCGTTTCGCCGAACTTACCGAGGAGCGTAAGCATCGTGCAGCAGAATTAGATCGCCGTTTAGCTGAACTTGCCGAGGAGCGTAAGCATCGTGCAGCAGAATTAGATCGCCGTTTAGCTGAACTTGCCGAGGA